>NZ_JBHYJD010000017.1:0-211152 GCF_042740555.1 Nonomuraea sp. NPDC059007
AGCACGACATTGCGCCCCTTGGGACCAAGGGTCACCTTCACGGCGTCAGCGAGCTGGTTCATGCCGCGCTCGAGACCGCGCCGGGCGTCCTCGTCGAACGCGATCATTTTTGACGTCATTCCGCACTCCTGACCTGTATGTGGGGGGACGGCGCCCGCGACCGCGCCGTCCCGGCTCGCTGGCACTCTACATAGAATTTGCGCGCCGCGCACATGATGCGCGACGCGCAATCTCGCGGTATCGTATCGGCATGACCGACGAGATCGCAGACCTACGGACACGCAACAGCCAGGCCACCAGGGAGGCGATCGGCCATGCGGCGCTGCGCCTGGCCATCGAGCAGGGGCCCAACGGGCTGGCCCTGGTGCGTGTCCACGACATCGCCGCGGCCGCCGGGGTGTCGCCCCGCACGTACAACAACTATTTCTCCAGCAGAGGCGAGGCGATCTGCGCCTTCCAGGCCGACCAGTCCAAACGCGCGGGCAAGGCCCTGCGCGCCCGCCCGGCCGGCGAGTCGCTGACCGAGGCCATCACCGCTGCCGTGATCGAGCTCTACACCGATCCCGAGCCCGACCGGGCCGGGCTGAGCATGATCATGCTGACACCCGAGCTGGAAGGTGAGGCGCTCAAGGCGTTCACCATGGCCGAGGGCCCGCTCGCCGACGCGATCGCGGAGCGCACCGACGACGACGGCGACCTCTTTCCCGCCGTTACGGCTGCCGCCGTCGCGGGCGCGGTCCGGGTCGCGGGGCGGCGGTGGCTGGAACCGGGCACCAACGAACCCTTCGCCGCCATCCTCCGCCGCGCGCTGTCCCACGTCCTGCCCGGCTAGACCCCCGCCGTTGACCCTGCTCAGGAAGGGAGAGCTGTCCGACGCTACGCACCTGGCGATCGAGTACCGGTATCCGCTGGCGTTGGCCCGGTTGTGTGAGCGGTTCGCCGCCTGACCGCCTTTGTTCTCGGTCGCGATCGTTGTCAGTGGTGCTTGCGTGCCGGTCGGCGCTCGCGTGTCAGTCGGGCTTGCGTGCCGGACGGGCTCGTGTGCCGGGCGGGCTCGCCTCTCTGTTGCGCTTGCCTGTCGGTTGGGTTCGCGTTTCGGATGGGCTTGCAGCGCGGGTGCCTGCGGGTCACGGGCATGAGTGAGGGGTACGGCGAAGCCGCCCAGTGGGCCAGCGGCGGCGGGCGGGGGCCAATGTTGGGGTCTGGGGGCTGAGGGCTGGGGCTGGGGCGTTGTGGAGCGGGGTGGGTCGAGTCGGTTGGTTGGGGGGTGGTGCAGGGAGGAGTTGCTGTTGGGCCAGGGCTCTGGGGCGGGTAGCTGCTGGGATGTGGGGAATCCCGGGTGCGCGAGGACGGCTGAGCCCCTACGGTGTCGTGGGTATGGGGGAAAGCATGATCTTAAGTCGAGTGGTCCGCGTTGCTGTACTCACGGCTCTGGCTGTTCCGGTTACGGCGGTCGCCATGAGTCCGCAGGCGGCGGCTGAACGGCGCGAACAGTCACAGGCCGGGTCTCTTCGGATGCTCGGGCAGCTGAAGGTTGCCAAGGCGTTGTCCGGTCGGGGCTACAGTCATCGGCGGTTCCAGCCTCGGTGGGCGCATCACCGGGGGACCTGTGACGCGCGCGAAGTTGTGCTGGCGCGTGATGGGCGGGGTGTGCGGAGGAACAAGTACTGCCATCCGGTCAAGGGGACCTGGTATAGCCCTTATGACGGCAAGGTGCTCAAGAGCGAGAAGCTGGTGGACGTCGACCATGTGGTGCCGCTGGCGTACGCGTGGCGGTCGGGGGCCAAGCGGTGGAGTCAGGCCAAGCGGCGGGCGTTCGCCAATGACCTGACGCGGCCTGAGCTCAAGGTCGTCAGCCACTCGATCAACATCGCCAAGGGCGGCAAGGGGCCACAGAGCTGGCGGCCGCCGCGCCGGGGCTACTGGTGCCGCTATGCCACCTCCTGGATCTCGGTGAAGCATCATTACCGCCTCTTCGTCACCAAGCGGGAGAAGAAGGCGCTGATCAACATGCTCCGTACCTGCCGCTGACGGTCACTGGGGGCCCACGTGCGCGCGGAAACGTTCGTGGGCCGCCTGCTTCGTGATGCCCATGGCCTCGCCGACGTCGGCCCAGGAGGCACCGGCCGCCTTCGCCCCGGCCACGGCCTGGTCGAGCAACGTACGCTGCCAGCTCTCCACCTGGGCCAGCAGGGTGAGGGCGGCCAGCGGGCGGTCGGCGGCGAGGTTGACGATCTGCTCGCACAGCAGGTTCGACTTGACGACCAGCCAGCTGGGTGGGGCTGCGGCCAGGAGAGGGGCGACATGCGTGTACCAGCGGCCCTCCGCGTCCTTGGCGCCTTCCGGGGTGGGCGGGAAGCGGCGGCGGTCGGCCCATCCGCAGGAGCAGGCGGCTTGGTAGCCGATGAAGGCTCGGGTGAACGCACTGGAGGAACGGGCCAGCTCGCCGTCGGGGAGGACGGGCGCGGCGAACCCCTCGTGGTCGGGGATGTCGGAAAGCTTCATCGTCATGCCCGTCAAGATACCCTGACGCCTAGCTTGCCGTCTTGCCGTCAGGAAATCTTGACCTCTAGCGGGCGTTCAACGTGGGCGGCAAGCAGGTCTGCCGGCCGACCCCGAATCGGCGCCCGCTTACGGCGCCCCATGACGGCGGGCGCGTTACGGCTGTCCGGCGGCTGACCGGCGGCTGACCGGCCAGGTCGGTCGGTCAGTCCAGCGCAGGACGGCCAGCCGCGAGCGCGAGCCTGGCCAGCAGCATGCGCAGCCACACGCCGCCGATCTCGACCGGCGCCGTGTCCCCGTCAAACGCCTGAACAGCACCAAGCAGGACAACTCGCACGTGCGTAGCTTGCCACGAGCGCCCTCAGCGGTGTGAGAGCGCCGTATCAGCGGGCCACGCGATCGTCACCGTCATGGAACTCACCAAGAACCACCGCTACGCCGGCGTCCTCCAGCTGCTGTACGCCCTGGCCTTCCTGATCGCCCCTGTCGCCGGCCTCGTCTACGGCGCCGACGTGCAGGCGGCGGCCGAGGCCGAACTGATCAGGCAGGGTCTGTCGCCGTCGGCCCTGGCGGAGAACAACGTGCACTTCGACGAGGGCGGTTACGCGCTGCTCGTGCCCGTCGGCACCGCGGTCGTCGCGGTCTTGGGCGCGCTCAACCTGGCGGGCAGGCGCGCGGGCCGGATCCTCACACTGATCGCGCAGCCCCTGTTCCTCGCGATGGACGTCATCGTCATCCTCAGCCAGCCGACCTTGGCGCTGCTGACCACGGCGTCGGCGAAGTAGGTGAGGCCGAGCCGGTCGAGGTGGGCGTCGAGGCTGTCGAAGGTGGAGTACCTTCAGAACATCCTTGGCGCCGGCGCGGACGCGCGGGCGGTCGTGGACGCGACCTCGGACGCCTACCCGGACTGGGTGTTCGTCCTGACCGAGGGCCGCATGTTCCTCACCCCGGTGGCCGCGCCGGCCGTGATCGTGCTGCTTCTCCTGCCGTCGACCCGCACCTACTTCCGCAGGTGAGCCACGCGGCGGACCACCACGTCGCCGTGCGTGGTCGAGGCATGGATCTCGATGTTCTCCGCGACCGACTCGGGCGCCGGCTCCTCCTCCAGCAGGTCGCGGACGGCGCCGTAGGTGGAGCCGAGGCTCAGCAGGGCGGCGCTGCCCTCCCTGACGCCCACGTCGACCGCCCCCGAGCCGGTGGTGAGCGTGACGAAGCCGCGGACCACCTCGCCGATCCTGATGTCGCCGTGCGCGGTCACCACCTCGACGTCGGCGTGGGCCCGCTCGACCACGATCCGCCCGTTGGCGGCGCGGACGCGCAGGCCGCCGGTGACCTCGCCGAGGCACAGGTCGCCGCTGGGCATCTTGATCACGGCCGGACCCTCGACCGCGGCGACGCACACGTGGCCCGATCCCGACTCCAGGTGGAGTCCGGCGGTCTGGTCGAGCTGGATCTCCCCGTGAGTGGTGCGGATCCTGGTCTCCCCGAGCCGGCCGTGGCTGCGTACCCCGCCGGTGGACAGGTCGATCTCCATGCCGGAGCCTTCGGGGAGCCGGATCTCCACCTCGACCGCGCCGGTGCGGCGCCCCCACAGGCGCGGGGTGCGCACCTTCAGACGGCCGCCGGAGTACTCCACCTCGGTCAGACCGGCCGCGGTCGCGTCGTCGTCGTCGGCCGGGTCGAGCGGGTTCACCCTGACCCACGTGTCGGCGCGGCGCTCCGCCACGAGCCGAACATCTCCCGCCGCGAGGTCGATCGCGGCTTGGATGGGTTCCGGGGTGTCGAAGGAATTCACACCGTGCACCCTAAGCGAACAGTGTACTCGTTGGCAATCACGCTGTGCACTACAATGACCGCGACCAGGGAGAGAGCATGCAAGAACAGAGCCCGTCGGTGTGGACGCGCCAGCCCAAGAAGTCGCCCGCGCTCACCCGCGAGCTGATCGTCGCCACCGCGATCCGCGTCCTGGACGCCGAGGGGCTGGAGGCGCTGAGCATGCGGCGCCTCGGCGCGGAGCTGGGCACCGCCGCCACCGCCTTCTACCGCCACGTGGCCAGCAAGGACGAGCTGATCGAGCTGGTCGTCGACCAGATCTACGCCGAGATCGAGATCCCCGAGAGCGGCGACCCGGCCGACTGGCGCACCCCCACGCTCGCCTGCGCCCACAGCCTGCGCGCGGCGATCCTGCGCCACCCCTGGTCCGCACAGCTCTTCGGCGCCGCCGGCCTGTCGTACCTCGGCCCGAACACCATGGAAACGACCGATCGCATGATCGGCATCCTCGAGACCGCCGGCTTCCCGCTGGAGGCGGCCAACCGGGCGCTGAGCACCGTCGCGTCCTACGTCACCGGTGTCACCATGGCCGAGGCGGCGGCGTTGTCGCTGATGTCCCGCAACGGCGTGAGCCAGGAGGATTGGGTGGCGCTCATGTGGCCGGTCGCCGAGCGGGCCGCCCAGCCGTACCCGCGGCTGCGTCGCCTCTACGCCGCCCAGCACGCCACCGACGTCAGCGTCGACGCCGCGCGCGAGGACCAGTTCTCCTTCGGCCTGCGCCACATTCTCGACGGCCTGGAGTCCGAGCGCACTACCGGATGATGCATGGCACCATTATGGTGTCTGTATGACACCATGAAGGGAGGTCGTCATGCCCCTGTCCGAGGCCGAGCGCGACCAGGCCGTCCAGAGGCTCCAGCACGCCTACGCGGAGGGCCACCTCGACTCCGCCGAGATGGAAGTGCGCCTGGAGCAGGCCCTCACCGCCCGCTCCCCCAGCACGCTGGCCACGGCACTGGCCGAGCTGCCCGACGAGCGGGTTGAGCTGGTCTCCACGGGGGGCCGGATCCGCCGCTCGGGCGCGTGGCGCGTCCCCCGCTCACTGCGGATCATCGGCGAATACGGCGGCGCCAACCTCGACCTGTCCGCCGCCGACATCCGCCACGCGGCCATCGAGATCGACATCCAGCTGGCCTACGGCTCGGTCCTCCTCACCCTGCCGAAGCGGGCGAGCGTCGACTACGACCGGGTACGCCTCACCTGGGGCAGCGCCACCCACCGCCCACCCCGCAACCCGGGCCCGAGCACCCTGCACGTCCAGGTGAGCGGCGAGCTCGGCTACGGCCGCCTCAAGATCCGCCACCGCTGAGGCCGCCTCATCCGGCTTCTCCGGTGCCACGGGCGCGCTGCCCGCGAACGGCCAGGACCATGTCCACGATCGTGGCCACGATCACCACCCCGGCCGCGGCGGCCAGCAGCGGGATGCCCAGCAGCAGGCCCGCCACGCCCAGCACGACGGCGAAGATCAGGATGAACGAACCCACCCTGATGTGCACCACGTCACGCGGGGTGGCACTCGCCATCGGCTTGCCCTCGGGCGAACGTTCGGGCGGACGGTAGTCCTCGTTGTGCGTCATGGTCATCAGCTCGCAATCGCGCTCATCAGGTCCCCCACCGGGGCGTCCGGCAGGGCGCGGGCGACGTCGGCCAGGGCGACGATGCCGACCAGGCGGTGGCCGTCGAGGACGGGCAGCCGCCGGACCCTGTACGCGGCCATCGTGCGCAGGATCTCCCTGGCGTCGTCGTCGGCGCCGACCGTGACCGGCCTGCCCCTGGCCAGCTCGCCCGTACGGCAGGAGTCCGGGTCCTTGCCGATCGCCAGGACCTTGACCACGATGTCCCGGTCGGTCAGCATCCCCCGAAGCCGCTCGTCCGACCCGCAGACCGGCAGTGAGCCGACGTCGAGACTGGCCATCTTCTCCGCGGCCTCGGACACGCTGGCGTCGGCGGCGATGCACTCCGCGCCGGGCGTCATGATCTCTCGTGCGGTCGGCATGTCCCTCCTAGGACGGATCCGGTAAGCGCCTCACCTACCCCCGCGCTAGCTCTCCACACCGGTCGCCGCATGCCCGGCGCCGACCGGCTTGGACTCGGGCGAGCCACGTTGGCGCAGGTAGACCGCGAGCACGATCATCGAAAGCACGGCCAGAAACGCGCTGATTAACGGAGCGCCCGCCAGCCCAGGTAGGCAGCGGCAGCGGCGCCGACTGCGAGGACGCCGCGGTGGCGGGAGAGCCAGACCTGCAGGCTGCGGGGATGGCTGCGCTCGTCGAAGCGGCCGTGCGCCCTGTAGGACTGCTCGTCGTCGGCGGGTTTCCACAGGTTGTGGACACCGCTGGGCGCCTCGCCGGCGATCTGCTGCGCGTCGACTCCGGCACGGGCCAGGTAGCGGTCCAGGGCTCCTGCGGCGAACTTCTGCGCCAGGATCGTGGCCGCCGTGGTGGCGCCGACCCAGTACTCGCGGCGGCGCGGGTGCTCGGCGGCGTAGACCATGGCTCGGGCGGCGACCTCGGGCTGGTAGATCGGCGGCACCGGCTGCGGGTGGCGGCCCAGCCTGGCCAGCACCCAGTCGAACTGCGGGGTGTTGAGCGCGGGCAACTGCACCATCGTGACCTGGATGTCGCTCTTCTCGTGCAGCAGCTCGGTGCGGACGGACTCGGTGAAGCCCTTGATGGCGTGTTTGGCGCCGCAGTAGGCGGACTGCAGGGGGATGGCCCGGTAGGTGAGCGCCGATCCGGCCTGGACGATGACGCCGTGGCCGCGGGGGCGCATGAGGTCGAGTGCCACGCGGGTGCCCCAGACGTAGCCGAGGTAGGTGACGCGGGTGGCGCGCTCGTACTCCTCGGGCTGGATGTCCCAGAACTTGGCGAACACCGAGGAGAAGGCGACGTTCATCCACACGTCGATCGGGCCGAGGTCGGCCTCGATCCGCTGGGCGGCCTGCCGTACCTGGTGATAGTCGGCGACGTCGGCCTCGTAGACGAGGCCCTCGCCGCCCGCGACGCCGACCTCCACCGACGCCTCGGCCAGGCCCGCCGTGCCGCGCGCGATCAGCGCCACGGTGGCGCCGCGCGTGCCCAGCTCCCGCACCACGGCGCGGCCGACACCGCCGCTGGCGCCGGTCACCACGACCACCTTTCCTCGCAGATCCATGGAAACCTCCTGAAGAGACAGGCCAAGGGCAGGCCGCGAGGGCGGCCTGCCCTTGGGTTTCGCGCATTACAGAGGACCGGGACCGTACGGGGGGAACTTCCCGTAGTAGGTGCCTATCTGGTCCCGGTAGACGGACTCCTTGTAGTTCGAGTCGTCGAACTCGGGAGCGTCCTTGATCTCCTGCTTGGTGCGGGAGACGTGGACTCTCTTCTCCTGCGGATCCACCCTGGTGACGACGCTGGCCGGAAGCATGACCTTCTTGCCGAAGATCCACGGGCCGGTGTCGACGACGATGTAGCTCTCGCCGACCTCGTAAGTCGCCTCGTCGACCGAACCGATCTTGCCGTCGGTCGCCTCGACGGTGTATCCGGCGAGATCCATGGTGCCGCCGGTTCCGTATACGTCGTGGTGGAAGGCCCACAGGTTCGGGTCAGGCTGCATGACTGCTCCTTTCCTTTGGTTGCGGACGCACATCCGGCTACCCGGCGGCAGGCGGTTAAACGGGGAGCGTCACGGTCCGGGGCTCGGGGAGGGACTCGAAGACGAGGACGTGCCGGTTCCAGACGACGGTCAGACCAGGCAGTTCGCGGCGCGGGTCGGCGACCGTGAGCGTGGCGGTGCCGTCGCCTTTCTCCCTGACGAGGACCGCGCAGGGGGCGGAGGCGGTCAGCGGGCCGGCGGTGCCGGGCTGCCAGAAGTTGGCCGCGGTCAGGCCCAGCCCCGGCACGTGTACGGCCTGCTGCCCGCTCGCGTTGGCCAACACGTGCAGCCAGGTCGATGCGGCGGCACGGGCCCGCGTCCCGGCCTCGGAGGCGCCGGGCAGCAGGGCGTAGGCGTAACCGGCGTCCGCGGGGTCGGTGCCGTGGTCCAGCCAGAGCGTCACGTACCGCTCGTCGCGCCCGATCTTCGGCTGCGCGCCGTCCAGGACGACGTAGCCGGCGTGGCCGTCCAGGTGGAACCAGCCCGCCCGGCGGTCCACGGCCAGGTCGGCGCCGGTCCTGCGGTTGTCCACGACGGTCTCGACGGGTACGCCGTCGCTGCAGGCGATCCCGGCGCCCAGGCAGACCACGGCGTCGTCGAGGAAGAACCACGACTTGAACGCCTCAAGTGAGCTTTCGAGGCCGGACAGGTGGTGGCCGACGGTGGCGTACGTGCCGTCGGTGGCGCCGCCGACCCAGCGCCACGGGGTGAGGGTCTCGCCCCACGCGGTCCCGGCGCCGTCAGGCAGGCGGCGGGTGGAGACCGTGGTGCCGGGCAGCCGGTAGGGGTCGACGCTCTGCCAGAAGCCGTCGGCGTACTGGGCGGGGTGCTCCGGGGTCCACCAGTAGAGCATTCCGGCGCCGGTGTGCCAGCCGCGCAGGTTCTCGCCGTTGCCGTGCTCGTAGTGGCCGATCCGGTGCGAGCTCATGCTGAGCGCAGCGCACCAGCCGGGCGCCCGGTGGACGGCGCGGGCGCTCATCGGCATCAGCACGTGGCCCGTCGGCTCGGAACGCGCCGCGACCCGGTCGTCGTCGAGCAGTCCCCAGCCCTTGACCATGCCGCGCCAGCGGGCCCGCTCGGCGGCGCCGGCCGTCTCGCCGAGCAGCAGCACGGCCTCGGCGATCTCGCGGGCCCTGCGCCGCGCGCCGTCGGGGTGCCTGCCGACGCTCCGGCCCCGGACGAGGTCCATGCACATGCCCTGGTGGATGAAGGGGGCGAAGGAGCGCTCGACGCTGTCGTGGACGATCTGCCGGTCGGCGACCTCCCAGGGGGTGCCGCGCAGCACGGCGAAGAGCCTGGCCAGGCCGGACAGCAGCACCGCGCCGTAGCCGCCCTGGTAGGGGACCCAGGAGTGCTGGATGAAGGAGCCGTCGCGGTAGAAGCCATCGCCTTCCGTGACATAGCGCAGGACCGGCGCGAGCCCGGCGACCGCTCTGGCCGCCCGTTCGCGGTCAGAGTGGTCGCCGCCGAGGACGGCGCGCAGCAGCAGCACCGTGCACAGGTCCACGCGGTTGGCGCCGGTGCTGGTGCCGTCGTAGTCGTCGAGCACGCTCTCCGGCACGAAGTGGTCGACCGCTTCCAGCAGCAACGTGCCCCGATAGCCGGTACGCATCGCGCTGTCGAGAAGCCGCTTGGGCACGCCGATCTGCCAGCGCCACCAGTTGCCCTCGGGATCGGTGCCGGGCGCGTAGGCCCGCCGGACATATCCGTCGATGTCGTGGACCACCGGGCCCGTAGCCAGCTCCCGCCAACGCCGCCTGACCAGCTCGAACGGGTCCTCGGCCGGGAGCAGTGCGGCGGCCCCCAGCAGGAGCATCGCGCGTCTGGACAGCACCGGCTACTCCGGGAAGGTCGCGGTCACGACCCAGCACTCGCCGTCCCGGCCGTATGCGAGGGCGCCGCCGTACTCGTGAAGATCGGCGGCCAGGCTGCGCAGGCCGTAACCGCCGCTTCCGGCCCGCCGCGCGCGCACGGGGGTGCTGACGATCGTCAGCACCCGCCCCTCGACCAGGTACTCCACCCGCGCGCCCGGCCCGCCGTGCCGCAGCGCATTGGTCGCCGCCTCCCCGGCCAGCCGGTGGAAGAGGTCCGCGAGCGGCGGCGCGAGATCCATCGACGGTACGGCGGGCACGTCCAGCCCCGCCGCCCGCAACCGGCTGAGATGGGCGGAAAGCTCGGCCCCCGAGGCGTCCCGCCGGTCGAGATCGGCGATGGCGTCGCGGACCTCGTCCAGCGCCCTGCGCCCCGCCGACAGCACCCGATCCACCCGCTCACGTTCGGGCGGCGCGAAGGCGGCCGTGTGCCGCAGCGCCTCGGTCTGGACGAGCATGACCGTGACGGTCCCGGCCAGCGTGTCGTGCAGCCGCCTGGCCAGCCGTTCGCGCTCGGCCGACTCCGCGCGCAGCCGCGCGTGCTCGGCGGCGGTGGCCGCCAGCGCGGCCCGCTCACGGGCGTGCTGGCCGCGCTCGACCCCGGTCACCCACACGACGGTGAACGACACGAGGCTGATCAGCCCGCCCTCGACCGGCCCGCGCAGGGTGGCGTCCGAGATCGACAGCGCCAGCGCCGCCGCGGCGCACAGCCAGATCCGCACGCTCCTGCTGCCGCTCCCCGCGGCGGCGTGCAGCGCGAGCATGGCGGGAAGGTAGCCCACCACCCGCCACATCCCGAGCCGCAGGTGCACGAGCGTGGCCAGCGCGACCACGACGAGCACGAGCGCGGGGTACCCGCGCCGCCAGGCCAGCGGAAGAATCTGCGCCAGCCCGAGCGGCGCCGAGACGGCCGCGCCGCTGATCACGAAGAGCCCGGCGAGGAGGCCGGCGAGCGAGAGTTCCAGCCAGAGCCGGGCATCTCGTAACATCGGCCGCGTGATCAGGCTCGTCATCGTCGATGACCAGGCGCTCGTCCGGGAGGGCATGTCCCTCATTCTCGGGGCACAACCTGACATCGAGGTGGTCGCCGCGGTGGAAGACGGGCCGGAACTTCTCGCCTTCCTCGCGGCCGGCGAGGTGGACGTGATCCTGCTGGACCTGTACCTGCCGGGCATCGACGGCATCACGCTGCTGCGCGAGCACCTGCCCAGACCGCGGCCGCGCGTGCTCATGCTGACCACGGTCGGCAGGGCCGCGGAGATCCAGCGCGCCCTGGCCGCCGGGGCGGACGGCTTCGTGCTCAAGGACGCCACCGGCGAGGAACTGGCCGCGGCGGTCAGGGGCGCGCATGCCGGCGTCACCACGCTGAGCGCCTCGGCCGGCCGGCTGCTGGCCCGCGCCCGGCCGCCCGGCCTGGAGGCGCTCACCGCCAGGGAACGGGAGGTCCTGGACCTGGTCGCCGAGGGCCTGTCGAACCAGGACATCGCCCGCACGCTGGGCCTGGCTGAGCGCACGGTCAAGGCGCACGTCAGCAACGTGCTGGCCAAGCTGGGCGTCACCAGCCGCACCCAGGCCGCGCGGCTCGTACCAAGGGACTAGTCCTTTCGCCGGTTGCGGGCCCAGGCGGCCCGGCGCGATCGTCGAGCGGTGCCGAAACGCCGCATCGCCCTCCTCGTGCTCCTGGGGCTCGTCGCGCTCGTCTACGCGGGCAACCGCTCGTGGAGCACGCCGGACGAGCCGCCGCTCCTGCTGGCCCACCGCGGGATGGCGCAGACGTTCGGGTTCGCGGACCTGACCGGCGACACCTGTACGGCGGAGCGCATCCACCCACCACAGCACCCCTACCTGGAGAACACCCTGGACTCCATGCGCGCCGCCTTCGCGGCCGGAGCCGGCATGGTCGAGTTCGACGTCCAGGTGACGAAGGACGACAGGATCGCCGTCTTCCACGACCACCTCCTGGAGTGCCGCACGGACGGACGGGGCGCGGTCCGCGACCACACGATGGCCGAACTGCGCCGCCTGGACGTCGGCCACGGCTACACTCCAGACGGCGGCAGGACCTTCCCCTTCCGCGGCAAGGGCGTGGGCCTGATGCCGCCCCTGGAGGAGGTCCTGGAAGCCTTCCCCGGCAGGGAACTGCTCCTGCACATCAAGAGCGACGACCCGGCCGACGGCGAGAAGGTGGCCGCCGCCCTGCCCCCGGAGCGCCGCGCGAAGATCACCGTCTACGGTGGCGACGCCTCGGTGGCCGCCTACGCCGCCAAGGCGCCCGGCGCGAGGGTCGCCTCCCGGGCCGTCATGGAACGCTGCGGCCTGCGCTACCTCGCGACCGGCTGGACCGGCCTGGTCCCCGCCGCCTGCCAGAACATCCAGCTGCACATCCCGGAGAGCTACGCCCCCTGGTTGTGGGGCTGGCCGCACAAGTTCGTCGAGCGGATGCGCGCCCACGGCACGCGCGTCGTCCTCGTCGCGGGCGACGGCGGCTGGTCGGAGGGCTTCGACACCCCGGCCGACCTGGAACGCCTGCCGGAAGGCTACGCGGGCGGCATCTGGACGAACCGGATCGACGTGGTGGCCCCGCGCCCGCGCTAGAGCTGCCCGGCCAGAAACCCGGTGAGCGGCGCGACGTGCCTGACCGGGTCGCGCCACCGGGCCCGCAGATCCTCCAGCAGATGCTTCTCCGCCACCAGCGCCCCGCCCCGCCACCGGCGCACGACCGGATGCAGGAAGGCGCTCTCCTCGGCCCGATCCGGCTCCGGATGCCGCTGGATGGCGAAGACGTCCGGCTGGTCGCGCGGCCCCCAGCGCAGCGTGAGCGTGAGCAGATCGTGGAACCGCCCGGCCGCGTAGTCCTCGGGCAGGTCCTCGTAGTGCTCGATCCGGCCGTCCTCGAACACGTAGGCGTCGCACAGGTACTCGAACTGCGTCCACAGCGCCGAGCTCCAGTTCGCCCGGTCCAGCATGTACGCGCACAACCCGCCCGCCTCCACCGGCGCCGGCCGGTGCTCAAGCGGCGCCCCGTCGAAGCGCTCGGCCAGCAGCCGGTCCAGCGTACGCAGGTTGTAGCGGAAGCCGTCGATGAAGGCCGAGGAGGCGTGCTTGACGTCGCGCCCCTGCATCAGCGTCCCGGCGAAGTACAGCCCGTCGACGTTGGCCGACTGGAAGTCCGGCCCGATGGCCGGAATCCGCCCGTTCTCGTGCAGGTACGGCACGCTGCCCGCACCGAACACCCCTTTGTCCATGGTGAACCCGGTGCACCGCAGGACCGCGTCGTAGTCGAGCAGCGCCCGCTCCCCGTCGGCCAGCGTGTACGTGATGGCGACCTTGAAGACGCCGTCCTCCCGCCAGATCCGGTCGATGTCGCACTCCAGGACCGCGTGCAGGGTCTTGAACCAGTAGCTGTCGAGGAAGGCGCCGTACTGCCCGCGTACGTCGCCGGGGTGCTTGCTGCGCCAGGCCAGCCGTAAGGGGTGGGGGCTGGCCAGGTGGACGATGTCGGCGTGCGGCAGCAGCGCCTGCGCGGTCTCGAACGCCGAGTTGCCCTTGCCGATGACCAGCACCCGCTGCCCGGCGAAGCGCGCCCCGTCGGTCTCCATGTCCTCGTAGCCGACCGCGTGCTCGATCCCCGGGATCTCCGGGACGTACGGCCCGCCCCACCCCGTGGCCACGATGACGCACTCGGCCCGGTAGACCTGCTCGCCGGCCCGCACCACGAAGCCGTCCTCCTCGCGCCGGATCTCCGTAACCGGCGTGGAGTAGCGCACGTTCAGCGCGTGCTTGGCCGCGAAGTCGGCGAGGTAGCGGGTCAGGTCGTCGGCCGAGGGCAGGTACTCGGCCGAGTACGCGGGGAACAGCAGGTCCGGCGCGTCGTTGAGCAGCGAGTTCCAGTCCCAGCGCAGCCGGATCTCCGGATCGTCGTCGCCCACGTGGACCTTGTTGAGCGAGATCAGCCTGCGGTGGCGGGGATAGTGCCGGAAGAAGGCCCCCGGTCCCGCCTCCCGCTCCAGCGTCACGTAGTCCGCGCCGCGACGGTGCAGGAAGTAGCTGAGCTGGAGTCCGCCGGGACCGGCGCCGACGACGAGATAGCGGTAGGTCTGCACATCCGTAGGTTCTGCGGGCCGCCCGGAGCGGTCAACCCCCTCAGGAACGTACGTTTCGCCGCGTTCCCCACAACCTGCGGATCTCCGCCCGCCAGAGCTGGTACTCCTCCGCGGTGTGGCCGCGGCCGCGTCTGGCCCGCTCGGCCCAGCCGGCCGCCCGTTCGGGTCCGGCTCCGGCCAGGATCTCGATGGCCTGCTCGGTGTGGGCCGGGACGAGGCCGGAACGCACCCTGGCCGCGGCGGCGACGGCGGCGCCCTGGGCGAGGTCGGCCCGGTTCTCGCCGGCGTGGCGGGCCAGCCGTACGAGGTCGTCGGGGGTGGCGCCGCCGGCGTGGACGGCGGCCAGGCCCGCGCCGCTCCACAGGTCGGCGTGCCGGTCGAGCGGGAAGGCGGCGATAGTGACGGCGAGGGCGTCCACGTCGGCGCACTCGCGAAACCACAGCGCCCGGCCGTAACCCTGGTCGCGGATGGCCCGCCTGACCCCGTTGGTGGTCAGGCCCACGGGCCGGCGGAAGAAGGCCTGGTGGAAGCCGTAGCCGTCCCAGCTCAGCCAGCGCAGCAGCGGGTCCAGCGCCTTGCGCATGGGCCACGGCCGCAGCCTGAGCCTGGCGAAGGCCTGCCCGGCGCCCAGATGGATCGGGTACGTGTGCTCGCGCCCCTGCCCGGCCAGCAGCGCGGCCAGCCGCCTGCCGCCGGAAAGGGTCAGGACGTCGTGCATGGCACACGCCATCCCCGCGCCTTCGTAGGCGAACCCGCGCATCTCCGGCGCGAGGCCGGAGACGTCCGTCCCGTCGGGACCCGCGGCGTTGAACCCGGCTATGAAGGCCAGCCCGACAGCTTCCAGGTGGCCCCTCGCGGGCCCGAGCCGGAACCCGCGCCGCTCGAAATCGACCTGTCCGGCATCCTGACATAGGAGCTTTCTCATGCGTCCCCCCGCCAAGAAGGTAGGGACGTGACAGAGCGTGAACAAGCCTGCACACGACCGCATGAGGTGTTTATCGCCCCGGCATGAACCTTCCCGGACCATCACCCGACTGGACAGGCATGAGCGACGAGTTGCTGGTGGTCCGCTGCCAGCTCGGTGAGCGCGACGCGCTGGCCGAGCTGGTCAGAACGTGGCACGGACCCGTCTGGACCTACGTCCGGCGCATGCTGGACGCCGAGCGGGCCGACGACGTCACCCAGGAGGTCTGGGTGGCGGTGCTGCGCGGCCTGCCCCGGCTGAAGGAACCGGGCAGGTTCGCGCCGTGGCTGTTCACCATCGCGCGGCGGTCGATCGCCGACCGGCTGCGCGCCGAATACGCACAGCCGGAGCCACGGCCTCCCGCGCCGCAGGGTGACGCGTTCGAGGCGGCGCTCGACCGGGCTGAGCTGGTCGGCGCCCTGGCCGCGCTGCCCGTGCGGGAACGGGACGTGCTCGCGCTGTTCTACCTGGAGGACTTCTCTCTGGAGGACTGCGCGCAGATCTGCGGCGTCCCGGTCGGCACCGTCAAGTCACGGCTCAACCGCGCCCGTCGCCTCCTGTCGGAACACCTCACGCGAAAGGGATACGGCCATGAACTCGCCTGATGACGTCATCGCCAAGTTGTCGCCCGTGCTGTCGCCGTGGCGGCGGGCCGGTGGGCTGGTCGCGCTGCTCGCCGGGCTCGCCGGCGCCGTCGCGCTGGGCTCGCTGTGGCTGACCGAGCCGGGGCCGCTGCCGGAGCGCCTGCACCTCGGCTTCGCCCTGCTCCTGGCCCTCTGCCTGGCCTGGGCCTGCTACGGCGGGTGGGTGCTGGCCCGGCGGACGCCCATGTTCGCGCTGGACCGGGTGGTCGCGGGCTGGCTCGCGCTCGCCGCCTCCACCGTGACGGCGGTGCTGCTCGCCGTGCTCGCCGTCGTGCGCGACACGCCGGTCCTGTTCGTGGTGGGACCGCTGTGCGTGGCGGTCGCGGCGGTGGTGACGTTCCTGGCTCACCGCCGGCGTAACGCCCTGCTGCGAAGGAAGGCCGAGCTCAGCTGAACAGGTGGGCCAGCTCGGTCCTGGTGGCCACGCCGAGCTTCGGGAAGGCCCGGTAGAGGTGGTGGCCGACCGTCTTCGGGCTCAGGAAGAGCTGGGCTCCGATCTCCTTGTTGGTGGCGCCCGTCGCGGCGAGCCGTACCACCTGCAGCTCTTGCGGGGTGAGGGCGGCCATCGCGTCGGGCGCGGCCCGTGCGGCGGTCTCGCCCGCCGCGCGCAACTCGGCGCGGGCGTGCTCGGCCCACGGGTGCGCGCCCGCCCGCTCGAACGTCTCCAGCGCGGCCCGCAACTGCGTGCGGGCCTCGGCCTTGCGCCGCTCACGGCGCAGCCACTCCCCGAACAGCAGCCTGCTGCGGGCCTGCTCGAAGGGCCTGGCCCCATCCCGTACGGCAAGCGCGAACTGCTCCTCGGGATCCTCGGCCAGCAGGGCACGGCAGCGGGCAAGCACCGCGTCGGCCCAGGGCTGGCCGGCGGCCCGCGCCCACCGCTCGAAGCGCTCCAGCGGTTCTGCGGCCCGCTCGGGACGCCCCAGCCTGACCGCCGCCTCGACCTGGTCGGGCGCGAAGTAGAGCGCGTGGTTCTGCCCGGTGAGCTGCTCCATGCGCTCCAGCGCCGCCTCGAAGCGGCCGCGCCCCAGGTCGAGCAGCGCGCCCGCCCGCTCGGCCCACTCGCCCTCGCCCTTCTCCTCCTCGCCGCGTACCGCCGCCAGCACCGCGAGCAGGCCGCGCGCGTGGGCCTCGCGCCGGCGCTGGCCGGTGTCCCCGGCGATGCGGATGGTCTCGTCGACGCTGGCCGCCGCCTCGTGGAAGCGGCCCAGGAAGAACTCGGCCTCGGCCAGCGTCCCCAGCACCCCGGCCAGCCAGCCGATCATGCCGCGCCGCCGGAACTCGCCCGCGAGCACCAGCATCGTCTCGCGCGAGCGGGCGAAGTCGCCGCTGAAGAAGTCCACCATCACGGTCGCGAGCCGCTCGCCGACCAGTCCCTCGCGGCGCTGGGGCATCGCCGCCACGTTCTCGCGCAGGATCCGCAGGCCCTCGCCGGGATCGCCGGACATCAGCTCGGCCGCGCCGCCGATGGCCGCCGCCAGCGACTCCTGCCCTGGCAGCTCGGCGAGCAGGCCGTGCGCGCGCCGCATGCCCGCGGGGTCGGCGCGCGTCCAGGCCGCTCTGGCCGCGTCGGTGAGCAGCCGTACCCGGGCCTCGCCTTCAGCCCGCCCGGCCGCCTCGATGAGGATCGTGTAGGCGGCCCCCGGGTCGCCGTCCTCGAAAGCGACCTTGGCGCGCAACGTGGCCAGCGCGTCCGGGTCGCCGCTCAGCCGCAGCGCCTCCTCGACCAGGCCGCCGGCCCGCCCGTTCTGCCCGGCG
Organism: Nonomuraea sp. NPDC059007; assembly: GCF_042740555.1. NCBI lineage: Bacteria > Bacillati > Actinomycetota > Actinomycetes > Streptosporangiales > Streptosporangiaceae > Nonomuraea > Nonomuraea sp. NPDC059007. Next base: position 17,306 of record NZ_JBHYJD010000017.1, read on the forward strand.
TCCGTCGCCGTCTGCGCGGCCGCGGTCAGCCGGCGCAGCCGCCGCTCCGGGTCGGGCGTCAGGTGCGCGGCGCGTTCCAGGGCCGCCGCGGCGGCGGCGTACCCGGTGCGGTCGCGCGCCCGCTCCGCCGCGGCCTCCAGTCCCGCCGCGACCTCCTCGTCCGGCCCGGTCGCCGCCGCGGCCAGGTGCCACGCCCGCCGGTCAGGGTCGGCCGCCGTCGCCGCCAGAGCCCGGTGTACGGCCAGCCGCTCGACGAACCCGGCGCTCTGGTAGGCCGCCGCCCTGGTCAGCGAGTGCCGGAACGAGACCGCGGACCCCTGCACGCTCACCAGCCCCTCGGCCTGGGCCAGCGCGTCGTCGGGCAGCCCGAGCTCGCGCGTGGCGGCGAGGATCGTGCCCAGCTCGCCGGTGTCGGCGGCGGCGGCGACCACCAGCGCGCTGCGCGCCCGCGAGGGCAGGACGGCGATGCGCTGGCCGAAGGCCTCCTGCAGGCGGCGGGGCAGCGGCAGCGGCCCGACCTCCGCCGCCGCGGAGGCGGGCAGTTCGAGCAGGGCCAGCGGGTTGCCGCCCGACTCCTCGACCACCCGGTCTCTGACGTGGGGTGGCAGGCCGGGAAGATGGCGGGCCAGCAGCGCGTGGGCCGCCGCCCGGTCGAGCCCTTCGACCCGCAGCTCGGGCAGCCCGGCCAGCGACGCCTCGTCACGGGCCGAGACCAGGATCACCACTCCCTCGGCGTGCAGGCGGCGGGCGGCGAACAGCAGGGCCTCGGCGGAGGCCTGGTCGAGCCACTGGGCGTCGTCGATCAGGCAGAGCAGCGGCGCGTTCTCGGCGAGCAGTGTCAGCGTGGCCAGGCCGATCATGAACCGGTCGGCCACGCCGTCGGTGGCCAGGCCGAACGCGGTCCGTACGGCGGCGGCCTGCGGTTCCGGGAGCGCGTCGAGGGCGTCGAGCTCGTCGAGGAGAGGGAGCAGGATCTGGTGAAGGGCGGCGAAGGGCAGCTCCGACTCGCTCTCCACCGCCGATCCGCGCAGGAGCGCGAACCCGTCGGCCGCGCGCCCCGCGTGCTCCAGCAGGGCGCTCTTGCCCACGCCGGGCTCGCCGCGCAGGACCAGCGCGCCGCTGCCACCCTCGCGTGCCGTGCCGAGCAGCCGCTCGATCGCGACCAGCTCGTCCTTCCTTCCCTGGAGCACGCCCCAGAACCTAGCAGGGGTCAGGGAGGTGTCTGGGCGGCGTAGGCGGTGGGCAGGAAGCAGGAGATCGTGCCCTGGCCCGGGTCGGTGACGCCGACGGCGACCGGTACGTCCGTGCGGGAGGTGTCGAACGTCATCATGAGCGCGTCGTGGTCGTGGAAGTTGGGGTCGTACAGGGCGAAGGTGACCCCGGTGCCGCTCACGTGGTAGCCCCAGACGAGCACCTGGTGGTTCTTGCCCAGGTCGGCGGGGTTGAGGCTCTTGGTCTTCACCAGGCAGATCGGCCGGGGGAAGCCCTGGTCGATCCAGTCCTTCACCCTCGGCCATGAGTCCCTGACCATGATGGCCGAGCGGCCCGACATGAGCCCGATCGGCTCGAAGATGCCCTGGTCGGTGTCGGGGTAGGCCGGGTTCATCAGCTTGAGCAGGCTGAGCGGCAGGTCGGGCAGGTCGAAGGAGTCGAACAGCCGCGAGACGAAGTAGTCGAACAGCGGCACCCCTTCACCGGCGGGCGCGACGGTCTGCGCGGGCGCGAGCTGGTTGGACAGGAAGTAGTCCATGGCGGCGTAGACCATGCCGCCGCACAGCCCGTTGGTGGCGTCGCCGATCGGCAGGCTGACCACGCCGAGGTCGAGGTGCTTGAGCGTGGTGCCCTCCGGCCAGGAGTTGTTGAAGTGGAAGCCGTGCAGGGTGGGCCGGAACGCGGTGGTGTGCCACTGCGAGTTCTCCAGCGTCCAGGACACCCGGGCGTTCTCGCCGTCGCCGCCGCCGCGCAGCAGCGCCTTGCCCGCGACGCACACCTCGTTGAACGTGTTGGCCCCGACGAACGGGTTGCTCCAGTGCATCTCGATGATCGGCCCGCCGTCGCCTATGCGGTACTGCACGCGGCCCTCGGTGCCGGTGGCGATGCCGTCCGACTCGCTCTCCCAGCTCACGGTCTCGCCGGGCATCACGGTCTGCGGAGGCTCGATGTCATTGGTCCAGACGCCGTGCATCAGCGCCTCGAAGTTCTTGCCGAGGATCTCTCCCGTGGTGTTGGTGAAGGTCACCGCCACGCTTCTGGCCGCCATAGCCACCACCTCGCTTCCTTCGCACCCAGCGTGCGGGCAGGTCACGGATGGTGTCGTGAGTACGCCCCTACTCAGGTTGGCGAACCGGACACACGGGCATGTACCTCCCATGCGTGCCATTGCCATCTCCGGCTTGGGGCAAGAACCCGAGCTCATGGAACTGCCGAAACCGACGCCGGGCCCCAATGGCGTCCTCGTCCGGCTCCACGCCGCCGGCCTCAATCCGGTGGACTGGAAGATCGCCGAGGGAGAGTTCAAGATCCCCGGCCTGACCTTCCCGAAGGTGCTGGGCATCGACGGCGCCGGGGTCGTGGAGGCGGTCGGCCCCGCGGTGTCGGCATTCCGCCCGGGAGACCAGGTCTACGGCCAGTTCAAGGGCAGCTACGCCGAGTACGCCCTGGCGACCCCGGTCATCGCGCGCATGCCCGCCGGCATGATCTTCACCCAGGCCGCCGCGGTGCCCGTCGCGACCACGACCGCGTACAACATGGTCGAGACCGCCAAGATCGACCAGGGCCGGGTGGTCCTGGTCTCCGGAGCCACGGGCGGCGTCGGCCAGCAGGCGGTGCAGTTCGCCGCCAACGCCGGCGCCAAGGTCATCGCCACGGCCACCGCCGACCTGGCCGAGCACATGCGCGGCATCGGCGCCACCGAACTCGTCGACCACACCCTGCGCCCGGTCGCCGAGCAGGTGCTGCAGCTTCACCCCGACGGTATCGACGTGGTGCTCGACACGGTGAGCACCGACCCGGCCGCGCTGGACCAGCTCGCCCAGACGGTACGGCCCGGCGGCACGGTGGTCACCACGGTCTTCTCCGCGGACCCGGCAGCCCTGGCGGCCAGAGAGATCACCGGAGTCAACCTCGACAACAAGGCCTCCGCCGAACTCCTGGTCCTGCTGGCCGACCTGATCGACGCGGGCCGGATCAAGGTCCACATCGACGACGTGGTGCCCCTGTCCGCCGCCGCGACGGCGCTGTCCAAGAACAAGGCCGGCCGTTCACGCGGCAAGACCGTGATCGAGATTCAGCCCCGATAAGCGGCCGTGCCGACCTGGAGCCCGAGACGCGAGAAGGCCGTGTCGCGCCGCCCGGTCCCTTCCCGGACGGCTGGCACACGGCTCCTTCGCACCCGCCTCAACGGGCGGGCTCGGACTCCTGGTCATGCGGTACGCCAGAGCCCTCATCATGCGACGTGTCCGCAGACAACTCCCTGCGCAACGCGTCGATGTCCATGTGTTGGCTGGTGTACTTCAGCTCGCGAGCGACCTTGGTCTGCTTCGCCTTCTGTCTTCCTCGGCCCATGGCAACTCCCTATTCCCCGGGTGTCATCCTAACCAACGACATTGCGACTTGAACAATTATGCAACTGCACTGGATTAGCCTGGACGCATGCCCGTCCCGCTCTACCAGGCCAAGGCCGACTTCTTCCGGACGCTCGGGCACCCCGCTCGCGTAAGGGTGCTGGAACTTCTCCAGGAGGGGCCGCTTCCGGTCCGGGATCTCCTGGCCCAGATCGACATCGAGGCATCGAGCCTGTCACAGCAACTCGCCATACTCCGCAGGGCAGGGGTCGTCAGCGCCGAGAGGGAAGGCAGCACCGTCGTCTACTCCCTGGCCACGCCCGAACTGGCCGACCTGCTCGACGCGGTCCGCCGCATCCTCACCGAGATGCTGGCGGACCAGGGCGAACTGCTGGCCGAGCTGAGGGCGGAAGCGCACGGGTGAGCAGAACGTTCCAGTTGAGATATGTCACTATAGGAACATGAGTCTTCGCCATGGTGTGCTGGGCCTGCTCTCCGAAGGTCCCGCGAGCGGATATGACCTGCTCAAGCTGTTCGACGCGTCCTTGAGCAACGTCTGGCCGGCCACGCAGAGCCAGCTCTACACCGAGCTCGGCAGGCTCGCCGAGGCCGGTCTGGTCAGCGTGTCGGCGGAGGGTCCGCGCGGCCGCAAGGAGTACTCCATCACCGAAGCGGGCCTGGCCGAGCTGCGCCGGTGGATCATCGACGTGGAGCCGGCCGGGACCATCCGCAGCGACATGCTCCTGCGCGTCTTCTTCCTGGCCCAGGTCGAACCCGAGCAGGCGCGCGGCTACATCCGCCGCCAGGCCGAGATCGGCCGCAAGACCCTTGAGCACCTGGAGGGCATCCGCGAGTTCCTCGACGGCGACACCGACAACCTCTCCGTGTACGGCCGGCTCGCCCTGGAGTGGGGCCTGCGCTTCACCAGGACGCAGCAGGAGTGGGCCGAATGGGCCGAGAAACAGATCCGTTAGGCTCGCCGTCATGGTCTCCGAGCTGTTCGATCCCCAGGCGTGGAAGGAAGTCGAAGGCTTCGACTTCACCGACATCACTTACCACCGCGCCGTCGACCAGGGCACGGTGCGGATCGCGTTCAACCGCCCCGAGGTGCGCAACGCCTTCCGCCCGCAGACCGTCGACGAGCTCTACCGCGCCTTCGACCACGCCCGCCAGAGCGTCGACGTGGGCTGCGTCCTGCTCACCGGCAACGGCCCCTCGCCCAAGGACGGCGGCTGGGCCTTCTGCTCCGGCGGCGACCAGCGCATCCGCGGCAAGGACGGCTACCAGTACGCCGACGGGACCCCGGCCACCGGCCGCCTGCACATCCTCGAAGTGCAGCGCCTCATCCGCTTCATGCCGAAGATCGTCATCTGCGTCGTCCCCGGCTGGGCCGCGGGCGGCGGGCACAGCCTGCACGTCGTGGCCGACCTGACGCTGGCCTCGCGCGAGCACGCCCGCTTCAAGCAGACCGACGCCGACGTGGCCAGCTTCGACGGCGGCTTCGGCTCCGCCTACCTCGCGCGTCAGGTCGGGCAGAAGTTCGCCAGGGAGATCTTCTTCCTCGGCGACACCTACACCGCCGAGGACGCCCACCGCATGGGCATGGTCAACGCCGCCGTCCCCCACGCCGAGCTGGAGAGCACGGCCCTGGAGTGGGCGCGGAAAATCAATGGCAAGTCGCCCACCGCACAGCGCATGCTGAAGTACTCCTTCAACCTCATCGACGACGGCCTGGTCGGACAGCAGGTCTTCGCGGGTGAGGCGACCCGGCTGGCGTACATGACGGACGAGGCGGCGGAGGGTCGCGACTCGTTCCTGGAGAAGCGCGAGCCCGACTGGTCGCCCTTCCCCTGGCATTTCTAGGACGTTTGTGACGAAGATCGAAATACCCGCCAAGCTCATCAGCAACCACGACGAGATCGGCGAGGGCGAGGAAGGCGGCCCCACCTGGATCGCCGGCCTGCCCGCCCTGGCCGGACGCTACCTCGATGAGTGGGGGCTACGGCTCGACGGGGACCCGATGCACGGGTTCGTCTCGCTCGTACTCCCCGTGACCAGGCCCGACGGCGTACCGGCCGCGCTCAAGCTGCAGCCGGTCAACGACGAGAACGCCAGCGAGGCGATGGGCCTGAAGGTCTGGAACGGCGACGCCATGGTCCGCCTCCTGGACGAGGACCCCTCCACCGGCACGCTGCTGCTCGAACGGCTGGAGGGCCATCGCACCCTGGCGACGGTCGCCGACGACACCAAGGCCCTGACGATCCTGGCCGACCTGCTGGCCCGCCTCGTGGCCCACCCGGCGCCCGAGGGCATGCGCCGCCTGGCCGACATCGCCCGGGACATGATCGACGAGACGCCCGACGCGGTGGCCGCCCTGGCCAAGGAGAGCGACCGGGCGTGGCTGAAGACGTGCGCCTCGGTCGTCGCCGAACTGGTCACCGAGCCGGGTGACCGGTTGCTGCACTGGGACATGCACTACGAGAACGTCCTGGCCGCCGGGCGTGAGCCGTGGCTGGCCATCGACCCCAAGCCGCTGGCCGGCGACCCGGGCTTCGACCTGTGGCCCGCCCTGGACAACCGCTGGGACGACGTCGTGGCCACCGGCGACGTGCACCGCGCCGTACGCCGCCGGTTCGACCTGCTGGTCGACCGGCTCGCGCTCGACCCCAAGCGGGCCGCCGGCTGGACGTACGGCCGGCTCCTGCAGAACGCCCTGTGGGACGTCCAGGACGGCGAGACCGAGCTGGACGAGGACCAGCTGGCGATCGCCGAGGCGTTGCGCCCGCGCCTGTGACCTCACCTCCAGGAAGCCGGGTAGCTGTGGCCGGGTAGCAGCTTCCCGAGCACCACCCCTCCGGCGATCACGACGACGCTGGCGAGGATGACCGGGTTGAGCAGGTAGAGCGGCTCCGGAGCGGTGAGCCCGACCAGCGCCGCGGTCGCGCCGGCGGGCGGATGCGGCGCCTTGAGCAGCATCATCGGCGCCGTCGACAGGGCGGCGGCCACGGCCGCCGTCCACACCGAGGGCCCCGCGACCGACGTGATGAGCAGCGCCAGGGCCGTCGCGCTGACGTGCCCGAGCACGATGCTGCGCGGCTGCGCGAACGGCGCGGCCGGGGCCAGCGCGACGATCCCCGCCGTGGCGGCGAACGGCAGGGCGAACAACGCCAGGCCAGTGGCGCTGGTGATCCCGGCCAGCAACAGGAGCCCGGCCAGGGCCGCGGTCGTCGCGCTGACCACGTTCTTCCAGGGCGGCATCAGTCCGACAGCCCGCGCAGGAAGTCGCGGATCAGGGCGGCGCTCTGGCTCAGCCGCGTCGTGAGCGGGAAGTGCCCGGCATCCAGCAGGTGGACGCGGGCCTCCTTCACGTCGCGGGCGTAGGCGCGGGCGCCGTCCGGGCCGAAGATCTCATCGCCCCTGCCCCAGACCGCCAGCAGCGGAGGCTGGTGGGTGCGCAGGTACTCCTGCCAAGACGGGTAGCGGCCGGGGTTGACACCGTAGTCGAGGAAGAGCGCGAGCTGGATCTCCTGGTTGCCTGGCCGGTCGAGCAGCGCCTGGTCGAAGGCCTCCTGGTCGGGGTTGACCAGGGAGGTGTCGGGGACGCCGTGGGTGTACTGCCAGTGGGTGGCCTCGCGGGTCAGCAGGGCGCGCAGGGCGTCGCCGTTCTCCTTGGAGGGGTCGGCCCAGTAGGCGCGGATCTGGTCCCAGAACGGGGTCAGGCCCTCGTCGTAGGCGTTGCCGTTCTGGGTGACGATGCCGGTGATGCGCTCGGGGTGGCGCAGTGCGAGGCGGAAGCCGACCGGGGCGCCGTAGTCGTGCACGTAGATCGCGTACCGGTGGACGCCGATGGAGTCCAGAAGCTGGTCCACGACGTCGGCCAGGTGGTCGAAGGTGTACTCCCACGTGTCGGCGGCCGGGGCCGAGCTGTGGCCGAAGCCCGGATAGTCGGGGGCGATCAGATGGAACTCCCCGGCCAGCTCGCCGATCAGCTCCTGGTAGGCGATGGACGAGGTCGGAAAGCCGTGCAGCAGGACGAGCGTGGGCGCCGACGGGTCTCCGGCCTCGCGATAGAAGACGTTCAGTCCCTCGATGACCTTGGTGTGGTAGCGCATGATCACTCCTTAACCAGCTAAATGCAGTTTGGTGGTTAAGAGATAGCATGGCCATGATTAACCGGTCAAACTGATTTGAGAGGTTAGGATGAGGATCCGGCCGCTGCGCGGGGAGCCCGTCGGTCTTGACCTGGTCGACACCACCTGGGTGTGGCAGGGGGAGCTGCTCGACCAGTTCGACACGGCCGAGGGGGTCGAGGCGTGGCTCGCCGACCACGGGCTGCCGGGCGGATCGGGGGCGCGGGAGCGGCTGGTCGAGGCACGGGCCGCCATGCGCGACGCGCTCGAGGGGCGGGGGCACGGGCGGCTCAACGCGGTGCTGGCCCACGGGAGCCTGCGGCCCCAGGTCGGGGCGGGCGGGCCGTACGAGATGGTGGTCGTGGACGAGCCGGAGTGGCACGCGGCGTGGGTGGCGGCGGCCGACCTCGTGCGCGTCATGGGCGGGCGGGTCAAGCACTGCGCGAACCCGCGGTGCGTGCTGTGGTTCCTGGATGTGAGCAAGAACGGCAGCCGCCGCTGGTGCTCCATGGACGTGTGCGGCAACCGGGCCAAGGTCGGGCGCTTCAACGAGCGCAAGCGCCCGACCGGCGCTTCCTAGAAACCCCTCACCCCGGGTGTCTTTTTCGGGTGTTCTGGCTAGGTGCTCTACGGGATGACGATGGCGATCTTGCCGCGGCCGTGGCCGGTCTCCATCTCGCGGTGCGCGTCGGCGGCCTCGGACAGGTGGTAGGTGCTGCGGATGTGGTACTTGAACTCGCCCGCGGCCACCAGGGCGGCATAGCGGCCCAGGCGCTCGGCCAGCCGTTCGCCCACTGTCGTGCGGATGCCGAGCCCGGCGGCCTTGTCGTGCTCGAACAGGGTGAGGATGCGGTCGCGATCCGCCACCAGCTCCAGCGAGACCTCCAGCGCCTCGCCGCCGGCGCCGTCCAGGGCCGCGGTGACGCCGTCAGGGGCCAGCGCGCGCACCCGGTCGGCGAGGCCGGGGCCGTACTCGACCGGGATCGCGCCGAGATCGCGCAGGTAGTCGTGGTTGACCGCGCGGGCGGTGCCGATGACCGTGGCGCCGCGCCGGCGGGCGATCTGCGTGGCGGCGCCGCCCACGGATCCGGCCGCGCCGTGGATCAGCAGCGTGTCCCCCGACCCGATCGCCAGGTTGTCCATGGCGATCTCGGCCGTCTGCACGCCCGCGGTCATCGCCCCCGCCACCTCCCAGGCGAGCCCGGCGGGCTTCGGCGTGACCGAGCTGGAGGGTACGACCGCGTACTCGGCATAGGCGTTGAGCTGCGTGAAGCCCAGCACTTCCGCGCCGATCGCGAACCCGGTCACGCCCTCGCCCACCTGGTCGATCACTCCGGCGAACTCGTTGCCGGGAACGCGCGGCAGGTCGCCGGTGATGCCCGGCGGGGTCCATCCAGCGCGTACCGCGGTGTCGTACGGCTGCACGCCCGCGGCCTTCACCCGCACCCGGACCTGTCCAGGGCCCGCCTGCGGCGCGGGCAGTTCCATGACCTTCAACACCTCGGGGCCGCCGAACTCGGCGAACGCCGCTGCCTTCATCACTTCGCTCATGCCGACGAGCCTGCATCCTCAACTTTGCTTGAGGTCAACCCCGTGACTTAAACTTCCCGCCAAAGGAAGGGCAAGCGACCATGCAGAAGATCGTCCACGTCAGACCCCTCGACGACGCCATCGGTCACGAGGAGTCGCACGACTGCCCGTGCGGCCCGACCGGTCAGGGCGTGCACAACTCCGCCACCAAGAAGATGGTCGGCGTGATCTTCCACCACCACGGGCTGCAGCCGTGCCACGAATGGGAAGCATCCGACCTCGCGTAGCCATCTGTGTACTATCGGTGAGGAGCTCATAGAAATCGGGGGACGGCATGAGCAACCTCATCGTCATCGACTATCCGGACGTCGCGACCGCGGAGACCGTACGCACGCGGCTGTTCGAGCTGCAGAAGCAGAACCTCATCACGCTTGACGACGCGGCCATCGTCGAGCGCAAGGACGACGGCAAGATCAAGCTGCACCAGACCACCAGCACCACCGGCGTGGGCGCGGCCGGCGGCGCGCTGTGGGGCGGCCTCATCGGGCTGCTGTTCTTCATGCCGCTGCTGGGCATGGCGCTCGGCGCGGCCGCGGGCGCGGCGGGCGGCGCCCTCACCGACGTCGGCGTCAACGACGACTTCATGAAGGAACTCGGCGAGAAGATGCCCCCGGGCACCGCCGCCCTCTTCCTCCTGGTCCGCCAGAGCACGCCGGACAAGGTCATCGAGCAGGTCGCGCAGTACGGCGGCGAGATCATCAAGACCTCGCTCAGCACCGAGGACGAGAAGCACCTCAAGGAGGCCGTCGCGGCCGCCCGCGCCTGACCTGCCACCAAGGAGCGACCGGGTTTCCGGTCGCTCTTTTGCATATCCGGCGCGGCAAACCTGCCCATATCGGGAACTTTCCGCTTTACTTCGTCTTTACCTGTATAGAGTCCGACGGGGGATGTACCAGGGGGAAGATGTCTGAGTTCTTACAAGCCGTGCTGGGTTTTCCGACAGTCCTTTTCAGCTTTCTGCTCGTGATCGTCGTCGCCTACTGGGTGACCGCGCTCACCGGGCTTCTGGACCTGGACGACGTCGACGCCTCCTGGCTCGGACTGGCAGGTGCGCCCGCCGGAGTGACGCTGTCGATCGTGATCACGCTGGGCTGGCTGCTCAGCCTGATCGGCGGCCAGTTCGTCTCCGCGCCACACCTGCAGATCGCCGTGCTCATCGTGGCCCTGGCCGGCGGCTGGTTCGGCGCCCGCCTGCTGGTCGTGCCGCTTCGCCGCCTGTATCCCGACGAGCGCGGCCCCTCGCGCCACGACTTCGTCGGCCGGCACTGCGTGATCCGCACCGGACAGGTCACCTCCGACTTCGGCCAGGCCGAGGTCACCGCCGCTGACGGGTCCTCCGCCGTCGTCCAGGTCAGGACGACCGGCGACGACCGCCTCGCCCGCGGCGACAACGCCCTCATCTTCGACTATTCCTCCTCCGGGGAATTCTTCCTGGTCATGCCCTATGAAAGGGATCACTGATGGGTGTCATCTCCCTTGGCCTGGCGATCACGCTGGCCGCAGCCCTGCTCATCGTCATCGCGATCCTCGTGGTCATCAGCCGCCTCTTCCACAAGGTGGAGCAGGGCAAGGCCCTGATCATCTCGAAGGTCAACCGGGTCGACGTGACGTTCACGGGCGCCGTCGTGCTGCCCGTCGTGCACAAGTCCGAGACCATGGACATCTCGGTGAAGACGATGGAGATCGTCAGGTCCGGTCGTGAAGGCCTGATCTGCCGCGACAACATCAGGGCCGACATCCGCATCACGTTCTTCGTCCGGGTCAACAAGACCGCCGAGGACGTCATCAAGGTGGCCCAGGCCATCGGCACCGCGCGGGCCAGCGGCGAGGAGACGCTGCAGGAGCTGTTCAACGCCAAGTTCTCCGAGGCGCTCAAGACCGCCGGCAAGCACCTGGACTTCGTCGACCTCTACACCAAGCGCGACGAGTTCCGCGACGAGATCCTCCGGCTCATCGGCACCGACCTCAACGGCTACAGCCTCGAGGACGCCGCGATCGACTACCTGGAGCAGACGCCCCTCCACAACCTGGACAAGTCCAACATCCTCGACGCGCAGGGCATCCGCAAGATCACCGAGCTCACGGCCATCGAGCACGTGCGGACCAACGAGTTCCAGCGCAACGAGGAGAAGGAGATCACCCGCCAGAACGTGGACGCCCGCGAGGCGATCCTGGAGCTGGAACGCCGCCAGGCCGACGCCGAGACCAAGCAGAAGCGCGAGATCGAGACCATGAGGGCGCGCGAGGAGGCCGAGACCGCCCGCGTGCAGGCCGAGGAACGCCTCAAGGCCCAGGCCGCCAACATCAAGACGGACGAGCAGCTCGGCGTCCAGCACGAGAACCGCGCCCGCGAGGTCGCCGTCGCGGAGAAGAACAAGGAACGCGTGATCGCGATCGAGACCGAGCGGATCGAGAAGGACCGCATGCTGGAGGTCATCGCCCGCGAGCGCGAGACGGAGCTGTCGCGCATCTCCAAGGACAAGGAGGTCGAGACCGAGAAGCGCTCGATCGCCGAGGTCGTGCGCGAGCGCATCGCGGTCGACAAGACCGTCGCCGAGCAGGAGGAGAACATCAAGCGGCTGCGCGCGGTCGAGGAGGCCGAGCGGCTGCGCCAGACCACGATCATCGCCGCCGAGGCCGAGGCCCAGGAGAACCTGGTCAAGGACATCAAGGCGGCCGAGGCCGCCGAAGCCGCCTCCAAGTTCCGCGCCCGCGAGGAACTCGTGCTCGCCGAGGCCAGGCAGCAGGCCGCCGACCTCGACGCCCGCGCCAAGATCCGGCTCGCGGAAGGCGTCCAGGCCGAGAGCGCCGCGGCGGGGCTGGCCGATGTGCAGGTGAAGGAGCGCGACGCGGCGGCGATCGAGAAGGTCGGCCGCGCCGAGGCGATGGTGCTGAGCGAGCGGCTGCGCGCCGAGGCCGAAGGCGCCAAGGCGATGGCGCTGGTCGAGGGCGAGCGGCTCAAGGCCCGCGCCGAGGGCGAGCAGGCCCTCGCGCTCGCCGCCGCCGCGGCCGTCGGCGAGAAGCTCAAGGCCGAGGCCGAGGGTCTGACCGAGAAGGCCGCCGCGCTGGCCGCGCTGGACGAGGCCTCGCGTACGCACGAGGAGTACCGCCTGCGGCTGGAGGCCGACAAGGAGGTCCACCTCAAGCGCATCGAGGTGCAGGCGAAGGTCGCCGAGTCGCAGGCGGGCGTGCTGGCGGCGGGGCTGGCCAAGGCCGACATCGACATCGTGGGCGGCGACACGATGTTCTTCGACAAGATCGTGGGCTCGATCACCGCGGGCAAGGCGGTCGACGGGTTCGTGGAGCACTCGGCCGTGACCAGGACGCTGGCGGAGCCGTACCTCAACGGATCGGCGAGCCTGCCCGCGGACCTCGCGGCGATCGTCGGCGGGATCGGCACCGAGGACCTCAAGAACATCACCGTGTCCGCGCTGCTCATGCAGATGATCCAGAGCGGCGGGCCGGAGGCGAAGCTGACCGAGCTTCTGGAGACCGCGCGCAGACTCGGCGTCGCCGACTCCTCGGTCGCCGCGCTGAGGGCCTGAGCGCATGGCGGATCTTGAGGCGGGCACCTATGAGGTGCTCAGGAACCGCCTTCAGTCGCAGGCCAAGCTGCTGGCCCAGGCCGCGGAGGCGGTCAACGACGAGCGGCTGAAGGTCTTCGGCGGCGCCGAGCTCACGCTGCTCGGCACGGAACGGATCAGGACAGAGAACAACTGCGTGCCCAGGGACATCGTCTCCGTCGGGGAGGTGATGGTGTTCGGGTACAACGTTTTCATTGGACTTAAGCCGGAAACGGCTGTGGACGACGTGTTCTCCGTCCACAGGTTCACCCGCGACGGCGAAGCGTTCCGGTTCGATCCGGCACAGTGGGAGGCGCTCACCGACCCCGCCTTCCAGAAGGACTTCGCCGAGTTGTACCGGTACTACAAGGAGACCCGCCTGCAGACCCTGCGCCGGGTCGAGGGCAAGCTGCTGGCGGTCTTCCAGACCGGGCCGAGCGACAGCAAGGTCCTGCGCTGGGACCTGTCCGGCAAATACCTCGACAACCGGGGCGAGCGCGACCACGTGTTCCCGGCGTCCCACGACTTCGAGTGGACCGTCACCACCCGCGACGACCACGTCCTGGGCCGCCATCCCCACATCTCCGTCGAGGGCGAGGTCTTCGTCGAGACCGTCGGCGGCGACCTGACCATCAAGGTCGAGGACAACACCGAGAGCGGCCACGGGATCTACTCCGAGCCGGTCACCGAGCCGCTGCAGTCGCTGGCCGACGCGGACGTCTCCTACGCGCGGGTCGGGCCGCTCATCCTGCTGCGCATCCGGCCGTACAAGGAGCCGGAGTGGCGGCACCTGGTGTTCAACACCCGGACCAAGGCGGTGGTCAGGCTCGACGGCATCGGCCAGGCCTGCCAGCGGCTGCCGGAGGACCAGGGGTTGATCTTCCCCGGTGGCTACTACCTGGCGACCGGGGTCAGCAAGACGTTCGACCTCGACGTCAGCGAGCTGGAGTTCGAGCGCGTGGTCCGCTCGCCCAACGGGGAGGACGTGCTCTACGTCTTCCATGCCCGGGGTGACGGGCGGTCGTTGCTGCTGCCGTACAACGTGATCAGGAAGGAGGTGGCCAATCCCATCCCGTGCCACGGGTTCAGCCTGTTCGACGACGGCACGATGGTGGTCTTCCGCGCCACCTCCGACGAGCCGACCCGGGTCCATCCCATGCAGGTGTGGCAGACGCCGTACGTCTCCGACACCTACGCCGCCGCCCAGCCCACCGGCTCGGGGCCGCTGGAGCGCATCGGCAACGCCGAGCTGGTCCGCGGCATCTCCGACTGCCTGTCCGTGGCGCGCATGGTCGAGGAGATGTCGCCGTCCGCGGCGACCTTCGAGGCGCTGATCGCCGCCTGCGAGCGGGCCTTCGACCACTACCACTGGCTCGGTGAGCACGGGCTGCGCACCCCGCTCACCGACGTACGCGCCACCGCCGGCCAGGTGCTCGACGAGTACGAGAACGTCGAGCAGCTGACCGCGCAGGCCGCGCGGACGCTGGCCACCACCGAGGAGGAGACCGTCACCCTCGTGCGGCAGGCCCGCGGCGACCTGCCGGCCAGTGCCGACGCCTGGGTCAGCCTGCTGGCCACGCTGCGCCGCGCGCAGGGGCGGCTGGTGACGCTGCGCGAGGTCCGCTACATCGACCTCACCCGGCTCGACTCGCTGGCCGGCGAGCTGGCGGCCGAGCTGAAGGAGAGCGGCACCCGCGCGGTCACGTTCCTGCAGGGTCCCGACGCCTTCACCGGCTACCACAGCGCGGTCGAGCGGCTCGCCGCCGACGCGGGCGCGATCGCCACGGTGGCCGACGCCGTCCCGGTGTCGGAGCTGCTGGCCGACCAGGCCGAGGGGCTTGAGGTGGTCACCGAGGTGGTCGGTTCGCTCGACATCGCCGACGCCACCGTGCGTACCTCCATCCTGGAGCGCATCGCCGAGGTGCTCGGCGGCGTCAACCGCGCCCGCGCGGTGCTGGAGGGCCGGCGCAGGGAGCTGCTGTCCAGCGAGGGGCGGGCCGCCTTCGCCGCCGAGTTCGCGCTGCTCGGGCAGGCGATCACCGGCGCGCTGGCCATGGCCGACACACCGGAGCGCTGCGACGAGCAGCTCGGCAAGCTCATGCTGCAGCTGGAAGGGCTCGAATCCCGCTTCGGGGAGTTCGACGACTTCGCCGCCCAGCTCACCACCAAGCGGGAGGACGTCTACGAGGCGTTCTCCGCCCGCAAGCAGGGCCAGCTCGACGAGCGTGCCCGCCGCGCCGACCGGGTCTTCGCCTCGGCCGAGCGCATCCTGGGCAGCGTCGCCAGGCGGGTGGCCGGGCTGGCCTCGCTCGACGAGGTCAACACCTACTTCGCCACCGACCCCATGGTCGCCAAGCTCCAGTCGGTCTCCGCCGAGCTGCGTACCCTGGGCGACCCGGTGCGCGCGGAAGAGCTCGACGGCCGGGTCAAGGCCGCCCAGCAGGAGGCCGGGCGCTCGCTGCGCGACCGGCTCGACCTGTTCGACGCGGGCGGCGAGACGCTGCGGCTGGGGCGCCACCGCTTCGCGGTCAACACCCAGCCCGTCGACCTCACGCTGGTCCCCCACGACGGCACGATGCAGTTCGCCATCACCGGCACCGACTACCGGGCGGCGGTCCCGTCCGACTTCGCCGACACCCGCCCGTTCTGGGACCAGTTGCTCGTCTCGGAGACTCCCGAGGTCTACCGCGCCGAGCACCTGGCCGCCGCACTTCTCGGCACCGCCGACCTCCCCTCAGCGGATCTCGTACGGCGGGCCGCCGAGGAACGCTACGACGAGGGCTACGAACGCGGCGTCCACGACCACGACGCCACCCTGATCCTCGACGCCCTGGTCCGCCTGCGCGATGGCGCCGGGCTGCTGCGCTACTCCCCCGCGGCCAGAGCGGCGGCCCAGCTCTTCTGGGCCTTCCACACCGACGAGGTTTCACGTAAAACATTCACCACCAGAGCGTCTTCCCTGGTCAGAGCGCGCGAGGCGTTCGGCGCCCACGAGGCCGTGGCCGCCCTGGCCGAGGAACTGTCGTCCTTGATCACCGCCGCCCCCGGCGTGGCCCGGCTGGCCGGGGAGTATCTCGTGGAGGAGCTGGCCACCACCCCGCCCGGCTTCGTCACCAGCAAGGCGGCCCGTGCCGTGGTGGACAACTTCCGCGCCCGGCTGGGCCCGGCGGCGCAGCGCTCGTTCGAGGACGATCTCCAGTCCTTGGAACCGCCCGCGCGCATCCAGCTCGCCGAGGCCTGGCTGGGCGCCTTCGACCAGTCACCCGACCTGCCCGAGGCCATCGCCCTGCAACTCTGCGGCGACCTGCCCCGCTACGACTCCAGCGCGAGCGTCAGCGCCGTGGTCGAGGGCCTGCTCGGCGCCCACCCGCGCATCACCGAGCGCACGCTGCCGCTGCGCCTCGACGAGATCCTCACCAGGACCAGGACGTTCGCCGCCGAACGCGTCCCGGCCTTCCGCGCGTACCAGAAACGCCGCGTCGAGCTGGTCGCGGCCGAGCGCGAGCGGTTGCGGCTCGACGAGTACAAGCCCAAGGTCATGAGCGCCTTCGTGCGCAACCGCCTGCTCGACGAGGTCTACCTGCCGCTCATCGGCGACAACCTGGCCAAGCAGCTCGGCGCGGCGGGCGCGGGCAAACGCACCGACCAGATGGGCCTCCTGCTGCTCATCTCACCGCCCGGCTACGGCAAGACCACCCTCATGGAGTACGTCGCCAGCCGCCTGGGCCTCGTCTTCGTCAAGGTCAACGGCCCGGCCCTGGGCCACGCCGTCACCTCGCTCGACCCGGAGGAGGCTCCCGACGCCACCTCCCGCCAGGAGGTCGAGAAGATCTCCTTCGCGCTGGAGACCGGCAACAACACGCTCCTCTACCTCGACGACATCCAGCACACCTCGCCCGAGCTGCTGCAGAAGTTCATCTCGCTGTGCGACGCCCAGCGCCGCATCGAAGGCGTCTGGAACGGCCGCACCCGCACCTACGACCTGCGCGGCAAGCGCTTCGCCGTGTGCATGGCCGGAAACCCGTACACCGAGTCCGGCAAACGCTTCCGCATCCCCGACATGCTCGCCAACCGGGCCGACGTGTGGAACCTCGGCGACGTGCTGTCCGGGCGCGACGAGCTGTTCGCGCTCAGCTATGTGGACAACGCCCTCACCTCCAACCCCGTCCTGGCCCCGCTCTCCACCCGCGACCGCTCCGACGTCGAGTTGCTCGTACGGCTGGCGCGCGGCGACCAGACGGTCCGCTCCGACCAGCTCAAGCACCCCTACTCCAAGGTCGAACTGGACCAGATCCTGTCCGTGCTGGCCAAGCTGGTGCGGGTGCAGGAGGTGGTGCTGGCCAACAACCAGGCGTACATCGCCTCGGCGGCCCAGTCGGACGACGCGCGTACCGAGCCGCCGTACAAGCTGCAGGGCTCCTACCGGAACATGAACAAGCTGGCCGAGCGGATCGTGCCCGCCATGAACGACGCCGAACTGGAGGCGGTGATCGACGACCACTACGTCGGTGAGGCCCAGAC
Organism: Nonomuraea sp. NPDC059007; assembly: GCF_042740555.1. Taxonomy (NCBI): domain Bacteria; kingdom Bacillati; phylum Actinomycetota; class Actinomycetes; order Streptosporangiales; family Streptosporangiaceae; genus Nonomuraea; species Nonomuraea sp. NPDC059007. The sequence goes on from NZ_JBHYJD010000017.1 coordinate 34,673, forward strand.
GCTCACCTCCGACGCCGAGGCCAACCTGCTCAAGCTCGCCGAGCTCAGGGGGCGCCTGACACCGGAACAGCGGGAGCGCTGGACCGCCATCAAGGCCGCGTACCTGCGCACGAGAGCGTTGGGCGGGGCGGAGGACGACCCGGTGACCCGCACAGTGGGCGCCATCGGCCTCCTGACGGACCGCGTCACCGACATCACCACCGCAATCCGCCAATCCACCCCCGAAACCTGACGATCCACCTCGCGTCTTCCCTGCCCCGCCGCCCCGCTGACCTGGGCGGCGGCGCGGGGACTGACGCGCGCGCAGGTCATCCATGGGCCCCACCTGACTCGCCCCAGCCACCTGACGCGCCCCAGCCGCCCAACTTGCCACGGCTGACCAACTTGCCACGGCTGCCCGACTTGACCCGGCCGCCCAACTTGCCACGGCTGCCCGACTTGCCCCGATGACCGCCTCTACCTGGTCTGGCTCCGCCCCAACCCGGCCCGGACCACAGGCAACGGGCGGCCGGGCACTGGCCAGAGGGCGCCGGATGGGCCTTCGGGCTGCCTGGTTGTTGGCGGTTGTGCCCATCCACAGGCTGTGGATGGGCACGTCGCGGGCGGGCTATGCGGGTTGGAGAGAGGTGGGGTGGCCGTCTTTGAGTTCCAGGCGTGAGCCCTGGAAGGCGGCCCGCATGCGGCGGTCGTGGGTGACGATCACCAAGGCGCCCTCGTAGACGGACAGGGCCTCCTCCAGTTGTTCCACGAGGAGAGGGGAGAGGTGGTTGGTGGGCTCGTCCAGGAGGAGCAGGTCGACGGGCCGGCTGACCAGGCGGGCGACGTCGATGCGGCGGCGCTGGCCGTACGACAGCTGACCCACCCGCAACCGCAGGTCCGCGGGACGGAACAGTCCCAAGGACAGCAGCGCGTCGGCGTGCTCGTCCATGCTGCCCGGCCGCCCCTCGGCGAACGCGCCCAGCACGGTCCGATCCATCCGGCGCGGCCGGTCCTCCTGGCGCAGGTACCCCACGCGGGGCGGGCGCTTGACCGTCCCGGTGTCGGGTACCAGCTCGCCGGCCAGCACCTGCATGAGCGTGCTCTTGCCCGCCCCGTTGGGCCCGGTGACCAGTAGCCGCTCGCCGGTCAGGATCCGCAGGAAGCCCAGCCTGAGCCGCTCCCCCACCCGAACCCCACCAAGCTCCACCAACCCAGCCCGCTCCACCTCACCAACCTGACCGGACCCGGCCACCTGATCCGACCCGGCTGCCGGGGCGGACCCGGCCGCCGGGTTCGGGCCAGACGCGTGTTTCGGTCCAGACGCCCCATCCCGGTCCGGCCCAGCCGCGTGTCTCGGGCCAGACGCCCCATCCAGGTCCGGCCCAGACACGGACGGCCGGTCCGGCCCAGCCGCTGGCATGCCGTTCGTCGGTGCTCGGCCCGGTCGGGTCGCGGGGACTCGGCCGGGGCTGGTCGGGGAGAGGTGGGTGGGGGTGAAGCGGAGGGGGGCCGGTGGGGGTGGGACGGGGTGGGTGCGGAGCCAGTCCAGGCGTTGGTTGGACTGGCGGATGCGGCTCATCGCGCCATGTGCCCGGGAGCGGGCGCGCCAGGCGCCGGTGCCCATGCCGGCCTTGGCGACCTTGCGGGGGATGGCGCCGAGGCGGGAGGCGTTGGCGTCGACGAGGGTGGCGTGGCGGGCCAGCTCGTTCTTCCACTCCTCGTGCTCCAGCGCCCATGCCGCCCGCTCGGCCGCCTTCGCGGTGAGGTAGCCGGTGTAGCCGTTGCCGTAGCGGCGTACCTGGGACTGGTCGACCTCCAGGATCGTGGAGGTGATCCGGTCCAGGAACACCCGGTCGTGGGTGATGGCCACGACCGTGCCGCGGTGGGCGCGCAGGTGCTCTTCGAGCCAGGTGACGGCCTGGTCGTCCAGGTCGTTGGTGGGTTCGTCGAGCAGGAGCAGTTCGGGGGCCGCGGCGAGGGTGGCGGCCAGGGCGAGACGGGAGCGTTCGCCGCCGGACAGGGTGTCCAGCGGGCGTTCCCGATCCAGCCCCGGGAGCCCCAGCCCATGCAGAGCCACCTCCACCCGCGCATCGGCCTCGTACCCGCCCCGCGCCTCAAAAGCCGCCACCAACTCCCCATAGGCAGCCAGCTCCACCTCCAGCTCGGCCACAGCCATCCCTGCGGTGGTGGTATCGGTCCCACGCGTCCCAGCACCCTGATCACCGGTTACGGCCGTGCCCGCGGACCCGGCAGCCCCAGCACCCGTGGCCGACGTGGCCGTGGCGGTGTCGTTGGCAGAGGACAAAGAGCCGGTGGGCGAGGAGCCGGTAGTCCCGGCACCCGTGGGCGGGGTCGCCGTGGGCGGGGTGGCGGTGGTGGTCGTGGGTGAGGTGGGCGTGGGTGTGTTGTCGGTCGAGGTTGTGGGGGTGGGGTCGGCGTTGGCCAGGCGGGTTTCGGCTGTGCGGATGCGGGCCTCCAGGGCGCGGAGGTCGCGGAGGGCCCAGTCGATGGCGTCGCTCACCGTGGATCCGGCGGGCAGGTCGAGTGCCTGGGGCAGGTACCCGATGCCGCCGGGCGCCACGACGGTGAGTTCGCCGTTGTCGGGCGTCTCGGCCCCCGCGATCAGCCGCAGCAACGTGGACTTGCCCGACCCGTTGTCCCCGATGACGCCGACCTTCTCGCCGGGCTTCACGGTGAAGGTCACCCGGTCAAGGACGACGCGGTCTTCGTAACGCTTGGTGATGTCTGAGAGCGATAGTTGGGTAGCGCGCATAAAGCAGCCACCTCCGATTCTCGGCACAAATGCCGCATCGAAACGAACGGATCGATGGCGGTACGGATCGCGGAGCAGCGCTCTACGCGTCCGGTGCGAGAATCACAGGGAACCCATGCGGATTAGGTTGGGGTGGATGGGGCGATATGTCAAGCCCTAATCATGGGCCCGGCGTTCGGTGAGGATGGTGGTCGCGGCGCGCTGGACCGCCGCCGCCTTGGTCACGTAGTCGAGGATCAGCTCCAACTGCTCGTCCGTGTACGCGTCGTACAGATCAGCCAGTCCCCGCATCAACGGCTCGAACACCTCGATCGCCTCGGCACTCGCCCCGGACAGCTGCTCCGGGTTGATCTCGACGATGATCCGGCGCCGGTCCTTGAGGTCGCGGATGCGGCGTACCATCCACTTCGCCTCGAGCCGGTCCACCAGCCCGCTCACGGAGGCCGGAGCCAGACCGGTGTGCTGCGACAGTTCGCCCGCGGTCAGCGGCCCGAGGCGTTGTAGCAGGTCAAGGGCCTTCCACTCGGTCACTCCGAGGCCGAGCAGCCCGCTCATGACGGTGTGGTACATGACTGCGGCGTTGCTGCTCTCCCGCCCCGCGTCGCCGAGCGCCTGGAGAAGATTCTTTCGGTGTTCCGAAATATCTCTGGACACACCGCCTCCCATCGTCATATATTTCGTTCGACCGAACGAAAGGTTATCACGATGAAGGCTCTCATCACAGGGTGCGGGATCGGCGGACCGGCGACCGCGATGGCACTGCGGAAGGCGGGCATCGAGGCCGAGATCTTCGAGGCTTACGGCGCGACGGCGGAGGGCGTCGGCTCGTTCCTGAACGTCGCCTCCAACGGCCTGTCCGCCCTGCGCGTCCTCGACACGCACCGCGAGGTCATGGCCGCCGGAATCCCGACCCCGCGCATGGTCATGACCAGCGGCTCCGGCAAACGCCTCGGCGAGGTCGCCAACGGCCTGGCCCTCGACGACGGCACCGTCAGCCACACGATCCTGCGCTCCGACCTCTACCGCATCGTGCGCGACCAGGCCACCGCGCGCGGCATCAAGATCCGGTACGGCAAGCGCCTCGTCTCCCTGGACGACACCGGCGACCAGGTCGTGGCCCACTTCGACGACGGTACGCAGGCGACCGGAGACATCCTGATCTCGGCGGAAGGCGTGCACTCACGCACCCGCACCCTCCTCGACCCGGACGCCCCGGCTCCCCGCTACTCCGGCCTGTACAGCTTCGGCGGGATCACCACCTTCCCCGGCCTGACCGGCGAACCGGGCACGTACCACATGATCTTCGGCAAGAGAGCGTTCTTCGGCTACACGGTGGCGGCCTCGGGTGAGATCTGGTGGTTCGCGAACCTGCCGCGCGAGGAGGGCGACGTGCCCGCCGACTGGCGGCCGCTGCTCGTCGACGCCTTCCGCCACGACGGCAACCGCACCGCCGACCTCCTGCGCGAGAGCCCGATCGGGGACGGCTTCCCGGTGTACGACCTGCCGCCCGTCCCCACCTGGCACAAGGGCAGAGTCGTACTGACCGGCGACGCCGCGCACGCCACCTCGCCCAGCGCCGGCCAGGGCGCCTCGCAGGCCATCGAGGACGCGATCGTGCTGGCCCGCTGCCTGCGTGACGCCCCCGACCACAGCGCCGCGTTCGCCGCGTTCGAGGCCGAGCGCCGCGAGCGGGCCGAGCGGGTGGTGTCGTACTCGCGGACCATCAGCAACAGCAAGGCCGCGGGGCCGGTGGGGCGGGTGTTCCGCGACCTGATGATGCCGTTGTTCCTGAAGAAGACGGCCAGCCAGGAGTCACTTTCCTGGCTGTACCGCCACCACGTCTCCTTGTGACGGGTCAGCCCATGGTGGACAGGGCGGCGACGGCCTGGGTGACCGACTGGGCTCCGGCGGGCAGGAGCGGCAGCCGTACCTCCGCGGTGGGGATCAGCCCGCGCTCGTGCAGCACCCCCTTGATCACCGCGGGGTTGGGCTCGGCGAAGAGCGCCGCGGACAGGCGCGCGAGCCGGTGTCCGAGCGAGCGCCCGAGTACGGCGTCCCCCGACTCCCAAGCCTCCACCAACGCGACGAACCGGTCCGTGGCCAGATGCGCGGAGGCCAGGATGCCGCCCGAGGCTCCCAGCGCGAGCAGCGGCGAGATGAACGCGTCGTCCCCGCCCAGCACCTCGAACCCGGTCGGCAGATCGGCCAGCAGGTCGACGGCGTCCTGGTCGATGCCGCCCACCGCGTACTTGACCCCGGCGATCATCGGGTGCGCGCCCAGTTGCCGCAGCGTGGCGGCGCAGACCGGCTGACCGGTCCGGTAGGGAATGTGGTAGATCACCAGCGGCACCGGCGACGCCTCGGCCAGCGCCTCGAAGTGCGCGATCACCCCGCGCTCCGACGGGCGCAGGAAGTACGGCACCGGCACCAGCGCCGCCGTCACCCCGGACGGCAACGCGCGCAGGGCGGCGATCGTCGAGCGGGTGTCGTTGCCGGAAACGCCCACGATCAGCGGAACATCCCGCTCACCGGCGACCCGCACACAGTTCCCGATCACCGCGGCGCGCTCCTCGGCGCTCAACATCGCGACCTCGCCGGTCGTGCCGAGCGCCACGAGCCCGCTCGCGCCCTGGTCGAGCACGTGGTGCGCGAGCTTCTCGAACGCCTCCAGATCGACCTGATCGCCCGCGGTGAAGGGCGTGATCAGCGGTACGTAGATTCCTCTCAGCATGCTCCGAGCGTGCGGCACGATCATTGATTAGGTCCAGCGCCGATTCCTACCGTCGAGCTTAAGCTTGTCTTATGCTCGACCCCCGCAAGCTCCACCTGCTGCGCGAACTCGCCCAGCGCGGCACCATCGCCGCCGTCGCCGAAGCCGCCAACTTCACCCCGTCGGCCGTGTCCCAGCAGCTCAGCGCCCTGGAACGGGAGGCCGGGCTGCCCCTGCTCGAACGCACCGGCCGCACGGTCAGCCTGACCCCGGCGGCCCAGGTGCTGGTGACGCACGCGCATGCCGTACTGGAAGAGCTGGAGCGGGCGACGGCGGCGCTCGCCGCGCTCAGCGGCGGGCCGGGCGGGCCGCTGCGGATCGGCGCGTTCCCGTCGGCGGCCAGGGTGCTGCTGCCGCGCGCGCTCGCCGAACTCGCGGCGGGCCACCCGGCGCTGGAGCCGATGGTGTCGGAGATCGACCCGGCGGACGTGTCGGCCGCGCTGCGGGCGGGCGAGCTGGACGTGGCGCTGGTGCACGAATACGACTTCGTGCCGCCTGTCGTGGATCTGGGGATCTGCGCCGAGCCGTTGTTCGAGGAGCCGATGTACCTCACCGACCGGCCCTCGATCCGGGACGCCCGCGACGACCCGTGGATCATGAGCAAACCGGGCACGCTCTGCCACACGATGGCGATCCGGGCGTGCCAGGCGGCCGGGTTCGAGCCACACGTACGGCACCACGTGGACGACTTCGACACCGTCCTCGCCTTCGCCGCCGCGGGTCAGGGCGTCGCGCTGGTGCCCGGCCTGGCCGCGCAGGCGCCGCCGCCGGGCGTGCGCCTGACCCCGCTGCCGCTGTCGCGTCGCACGCTCGTCGCCTTCCGCAAGGGGTACGGCCGGCACCCCGCGATCCTCGCCGCCGTGGCCGCGTTCAAGAGCGCGGTCACCCGCGGAGAACGGCGTCCATGACGGCGGCGGCGCTCGGCTGCCCGAAGTCGTTGTACTCGCCGGCCGCGATCGCCACGACCAGGTCCTCGCCCGGCACGACGAAGAGCCGCTGCCCCCCGTTCCCGAACCCGCCGAACCACCCGTCGCCCAGGTACCACTGATACCCGTACCCCGACCCGTCCTCCCGCGTGACGTGCCGCGTGAGCGACCGCGTGATCCACTCCCCGGGCACGACTCCCCGCCCGCCCTCCAGCACAACCTGCCCCAGGGCCGCCAGATCGCGCGGCGCCAGGCGCAGGCCGGAGGCGGCCGAGACCGTGCCGTCCTCACCCGCCATCCACTCGAACGAGATCCCGAGCGGATCGAACAACGTGTCGCGGGCGAAGGCGTCCAGGGTGGTGCCGACGCCCTTGGCGATCAGCCGGCCGATCAGGGCGGAGGCGCCGCCGCAGTAGTCCCAGCGGGTGCCGGGCTCCTCGACGACCGGGCGTTCCAGGATGTAGCGATAGCGGTCCGGCGCCATCTCCATGGCGATCTCGCTGTTGGCCGGGCTGGTGTAGGGGACGCTCTCATCCCATTCGAGGCCCAGCGTCATGGTCAGCGCGTGGCCGATCGTGTGGTTTCGCTTGGACGCGGCCAGGTCAGGGTACTCGGGGAAGGCGGCCATCAGCGGCTCGTCCGGATCGGGCACCATGCCCTTGCCCAGGGCGATGCCGTACACCAGAGCCGTGATGCTCTTCGTCACCGACCTGATGTCGTGCGGGGTGTCGCGGTCGAAGACCACGGTGCCGATCGAATCGTTCCACTTGAAGTCCTCGCCCTGGCCATAGCGCTCAAGGACCGTCTCGCCACCACGCACCACCACGAGCCCGTGCAGGCCGGGCGCGCGACCGTCGCGGATGACCTGGTCGACTCGTTCAGCAAGTTCCGTCATAGGGCATACCGTCCCATCTCACACGGTGTGAGAGTCAAGGCCGGTCGTGGTGGCACACCGCCTCCAGCATGATCCCCGCCGGATCCAGCCAGAACGTCGCGTAGTAGGGCGGCGGATATTCAGGGAAATTTCGGGGCTTCTGGAGGATCTGGCATTCCATCCCGATGGCCCAGTCATGCGCGGCTCGTACCGCCGACCGGCTCTTGACCATGAAGGCCAGATGTTGCAGCCCGGTCTGGTGCCTGCTGTAGGCGCTCTCCGTGACCGCCGGATAGAAGAAGAGATACGCGCCCGGTTTGCCCCCCGCCGGACGGAAAGCGAACTGATCGGCCATATCCAGGTACTTTTCGAAGCCCAGCAATGGCATCAGCGCGTCATAGTAGGTCCGCGCGCTTTCGAGGTCGGGAACGTTGACTCCGATATGACCGATCATCGGTAGATCATGGCCTATTTGGTGCGCAGCGCGTGGAGTGTTTCGTCGGCCCATTCGATCGTCGCGCGGGTCTGGGCCAGGCCGAGGCGCAGCGCGTACTTGCCGAACTTGGGATTCTCCGCGACCGGCGGCAGGCATTTCAGTTCGTCCAGGCGTTTCTGTGCACGCGCCTTGACTCGCTCGACTGCCGCGATGGCCTCGTCCGTGTCGAGAATCGGCAGGAGAAACGCCTGCAACGCGGTCTCGCTGCGGACGGTCGTGGCCGGCTCGCGATCGGCCAGCCACTCGCGCAGTTGCCGCGCCCCCTCGTCCGCGATCGTGTAGATCTTGCGCCCTCTCGCGCCCTCGGCCTCGACCGCCAGGAGCCCGTCACCGGCCATCCTCACCAGTTCCGGATAGATCTGGGTGTGTCCGGCCTGCCAGACATGGTTGAGCGAACCCTCGAACAGTTTGGCCAGGTCGTAACCGCTCGCCGGGCCCTTGGCGGCCAGCAGGCCGAGCAACGCGATCCGCAGGGACATGCTCCGGAGCATACCCAAGACTTGACATGTAAAGACTTACATATGAACCTTCACAGGTGCGGACTGACATAAAGCCCCAGAGCACCACCCTCCTCGTGGCCGCCGCGCTCGGCGGGATGTTCATCGCGATGCTGGACCAGACGATCGTGGGCACCGCTTTGCCCCGCATCACCCTGGAACTGGGCGGATCCGACCTCTACACCTGGGTCGTGACCGCCTACTTGCTCACCTCGACGGTGACAATGCCCCTGTACGGCAGGCTGTCCGACCAATACGGCAGAAAACCGCTGTTGCTGATCGGCATGGTCATCTTCGTCCTCGGCTCGGCCCTGTGCGGCCTCGCGCAGGACATGACCCAGCTCATCGCGTTCCGCGCGATCCAGGGCCTGGGCGCCGGCGCGCTGGTCCCGTTGTCGCTCGCGCTGGCGCTCAGCCTGTTCCCGCCCACCCAGGGCGGCAGCCGGGTGCAGGGGGCCATCGGCGGCGTCATGGCGCTGAGCTACCTGGCCGGGCCGTTCCTCGGCGGGCTGTTCACCGACCACGCGACCTGGCGCTGGGCCTTCTACGTCAACGTGCCGATCGGCCTGGTGCTGCTCGCCGTGGTCGCGCGCAGCCTGCCCCACCAGCCCGGCACCGGCCGCGAACGCCCCGACTACCTGGGCATCGCGATCTTCAGCCTGGCCATCGGCGCGCTGCTGATCGGCCTGACCGAAAAGGGCATCGACGGCAACACCTGGACCAGCCTGCCGGTGCTGGGGCCGATCGGGCTCGCGCTGGCGCTGCTCGCCGTCTTCGTCCTCGTGGAACGGCGGGCCGCCTCGCCGGTCATGCCCATGCACCTGTTCGCCGGCCGCAGCTACACGCTGGTCAACGTGACCTCGTTCTTCACCGCGTTCGTCATGTACACCGGCGTCGTGTTCCTGCCCCGCTACTTCCAGGAGGCGCTCGGCGAGGACGCGACCACCTCCGGCCTGCGCATCTACCCGCTGATGCTCGGCATGCTGGCGGGCAGCTGGATCATGGGCGTTCTCATGGCCAGGACCGGCGTCTACAAGCCGTGGCTCGTCGCCGCGCCCGCCCTGATGATCGTCGGCACGCTCCTCTGCCTGAACCTGACCGTCCACACCCCGAACTGGCTGCTCATCGTCTGGATGTCGCTGATCGGGCTCGGCATGGGCCCCATGCTGTCCGGCCTGACGGTCGCCGCCCAGGCCTCCGTCGCACCCCAGTACCTCGGCACCGCCTCGGCCAACCTGAACTTCTTCCGCCACATCGGCGGCTCCGTCGCCCTGGCCCTGGCCGGAACCACCTACACCTCCGTCCTGACCGAGCAGGCCCCGCTCCACGGCCTGCCCGCCGCCCACGCCTCCGCCGCCGCCCTGATCATCCCCGTCCTGGGAGTGGCCGGCGCCCTGGTCGCCCTGCTGGCCCTGATCGCCCTCCCCAACACCCGCCTCGCCCTCCCGTGAGGCTGGTGGGTCTCCTGAGAAAAAACTCAGCGTCTCTCAGGTACGGCACAGCCACAGCGACGCAGTCTGGAGGTATGGATCAGTTGCTGCGAAACCCGGCGATCGTCAACGGCCTCCGCAAGGTGGAAACGCGCGTAGCGCGACTGAGCGGCTCCTCGGCGCTGCCGGGGATCAACGCCGGTGCCTCCCGTGTGATCAACTCCGGCGGCAAACGCCTGAGACCCGCGCTGACGCTCGCCACGGCGATGGCGTTGGGCAAGACCCCCGACAGAAGGGTCATCACCGCGGCGGCCTGCGTGGAACTGATCCACGCGGGCTCACTGGTTCACGACGACCTGATGGACCGCGCGACACAACGCCGGGGCGCGGCGACGCTCAACGCCGACCTGGGCGACGGCAAGGCCCTGGTCATCGGGGACTTCATGCTGGCCAGAGCGGGCCTGGCCGCGATCACCTCGGTCTCGCGCCCGGTCGCCGAAGTGCTGGCGGCCACGGTGGTGGAGCTGGCCGAAGGCCAGTACCTGGAGACGACGGACCTGTTCAACCCGCACCGCACCGAGGCCGGCGCCCTGCGCTCGATCACCGGCAAGACCGCGGCGCTCTTCCGCGCCAGTTGCCTGGTGGCCGCCGTCTGCGCGCAGGCCTCCCCGGAGGACCGGGCGAGGGTGGCCGCGTACGGCGAGCGGTTCGGCCTGATCTTCCAGATCCTCGACGACCTCCTCGACCTGACCGCCACCAGCGAGCAACTCGGCAAACCCGCGGGCAACGATCTCAAGCAGGGCGTCTACAGCCTCCCGCTAATCCTCGCAAAAGCGAACTTCCTCACAAACGGTGATATATCACTACAAAGGGGAATTTCTGATGAGCAAGTAGCCGAGATCCTCACCAGGCTCCGCCAGACCAAGATGATCGAGACGACCATCGAATACTGCCGCGGACTGGCCGCCGACGCCCTCGCCGCGCTCCCCGAGATCGGCGACCACGAGATCGCCGGAATCCTCTACTCTCTGCCCACCTCATACATCGACACAATCATCAGAACCATCAACCGACCTGCACTGACATCCACGAGTTGAGATTTGTTGGAATGATTGGCAGGAAAGCCAGTCAAATTCCAGAAACTGTGCTCATACTGGATTCACCGGGCCATCCAGGAGCACGCTGATGCGGAAGTCATCCCCCTCACCGGGGCCGCTCGAAGCGACCCACTTCCTCCAACTCGCCGCCGTGGACTTCAGCGGCATCTACCAGGTCCACCTGGCCGCGAAGGAAGAACGGCTCAAGATGACCAGGCTCGCGATGAGCCTGTTGTCGGTGCCGTTCCTCGCCACGATCGCGCTGACCAGTGCCAAGGTCGTCAATCCCCATGATCTGACGACCTGGCAGACCGTTCCCCCGTACCTCTTCGCGCTGGTGGCCGCCTTCGGCCTGCTGGGGGTGCTGCCGTTCCTGCGGCTCATCGAAGCGGTCAACGCGCACGGCAGGACGGCCAGGGCCATCAACAACTTCCGCCTGCTGTACACGGCACAGTTGAAGGACGAGCTCGACTGGACACCCAACCTGCCCGTCGACCCGCGCTTCCCGGAGACCTACGCGCCGCTGACCTGGCCGGGCATCAACGTGATGATGATGGCCCTGGTCAACTCGGCGTACCTGACGGTCGGGGTGACCGGGCTGTCCAGGACGTACCCGAACCTGCTCCTGCTGCTGACCAGCATCCTGCTCGTCGCCCTGGTGCACTACTCGATCTACTACGTGCGTTGCAACGTGACAAGACGCCGCCGGCTCCCCCACAACCCCTACAAGTTCCCGAATATGGAGACGTAAATGGACAGCCCAGTGCAATGGGCGTCATGTGGGGAGGCGTGGATCGGCCTGATCCGCCATGTCTGGATATCCGGCGTCCCGGCCGACGACGACCGCGGCCCCGTCATCGAAGGCCCGCCCGTGCTGGTCGAGATCACCCGCCCGCGCCCCGCCGACCCCATCGTCGAGCGGTACGGCGACGCCGCCAAGCTGGCCCTCTACACCAGGAAATTCACCGAAGACACGATCGTGGAGCCGTTCAAATACAGCTATGGCGCCCGTATCAAGGGCCAGTTGACCTGGGCGGCGGAGTTGCTGCGGGCCAGGCCGTACAGCAAGAGCGGCTGGATCTCCCTGACCACCCCAGGCGAGCCGTACGACTCGGTCCCCTGCCTGACCGGCCTCGCCTTCCGGGCAAGAGACGACCGCCTGCTGATGACCGCCACCTTCCGCTCCCAGAACGCCTTCACCAGCTACCTGAACTACCTCCCGCTCGCGGACGTCCAGGCCGAGATGGCGCGGAATCTCGGCCTGGACCAGGGCCCGATGCGCGTGTTCGTGGACGTCCCCCACCTCTACCTCGCCGACGCCGGCGCCGCCCTCCGCGTCATGCGCCCCGCCCTCCCCCGCCTCCTCTGACCCCAGCCCACCCGCGACTCAAAGCCCGCACGCTGCAGACTCACCGCTTGCCGGCCTCCACCATCCGGGTGGCGAACCATGGCCCGCCGTACCAGAACCGCCAGCCGAGGTCGCGCCGGCGTACGTCGGAGGCGCCGAGGCCGCGCAGGACCGCCTCGTACTCCTCGGTGCGCTGGAAGTCGGCGATCAGCAGCCGGCCGCCCGGCGCGAGCACGCGGTAGGCCTCGCGCACGGCCTCGGCGCGCCCTCCGGCGGTGCCGATGTTGTGGATCGCGAGGCTGGAGACGACCGTGTCGAAGCTGTCGCTGACGAACGGCAGCGCCCGCATGTCGCCGGTGACCAGTTCGATCCGGTCGGCGACGCCTTCCGCCTCGGCGTTGGCCAGGGTGGCGGCGGCGTGGTTGCCCGACTGGTCCTTGGCGCGCCACAGGTCGAGGCCGGTCGCGTACCCCTTGGACAGCCGTCGCGCGGCGGCCATGAGCACCGCGCCGCGCCCGCAGCCGAGGTCGAGCACGCGTTCGCCGCCGTCGAGGTCGTCGAGCTCCCCCGCCCAGATCTCGAACTTTCCCCGGCGTGTGGTGTACGCGTAGCTGAACGCGCTGGCCAGGGTATATAGACCTCCGAGGAGGAAGGCGAGGCCGGCGGGGAGCACGTCGTAGGCGAAGGAGACGATCGTGAGAGCCAGCAGCACAACGGCTCCCACGACCAGTCCCGCGAAGGGCAGCGGCGCGTCGAATCCATATTTTCCACGTCTCACACTCACGTTATATCGCAAGTTTCCGTTGCCGTGAATTGACGCGCCACAACCCGGATTTTGTCCCAATCATCCCTAAACCGTTACTAATCTGAGACGGATCTGCTCGAAACGGGGGTTGGCAGGGGATGGCAGCCAGAGATCGCGAATTCAGCCTCGGCGCCAGCATCGCGCTGACCTTCGGCTCGGCCTTGCTGTGGGGCGTGGCCCACCTGGCCACCGGCCGGCGGCGTACCGGCCTGGCGCTGATGGCCGTCTACGCGCTGCTGCTCGCCTCCGTGCTGACCGTGATCACCGTCCTGGGCAGCCATCTGCTGTCGCTGGCGGTCCAGCCGAGCTGGCTGACCACCCTGACGATCACGCTGATCGCGATCGCCGTCGCCTGGTCCACGGTGATCATCTGGTCCTATGCCCTGGTACGGCCGGCCGCCTCCGACACCGCCGCCCGCAAGGCCACCACGATCCTGGCCGTCGTCCTGTGCGTCCTGGTCGTCGCCCCGACCGCCTACGCCGCCCGCCTGGCCTATGTCTCGCGCGACGTGGTCACCAGCCTGTTCAACAACACGAACACCGCCCCCGTCGTCGCCGCCGACCCCTGGAGCGGGGCCGACCGGGTCAACATCCTGCTCATCGGCGCCGACGCCGCCGCCAACCGGCCGGGCGTGCGTACCGACAGCATGACCGTGGCCAGCGTGGACGTGGCCACCGGCGCCGCCACCCTGCTCGGCCTGCCGCGCAACCTGGAGAACGTGCCGCTGCCCGCCGGCCCGGCCCGCCAGCGCTTCCCCTATGGCTTCACCGGCGAGCCGCCGTACACGCCCGGCCTGCTCAACGAGGTCTTCCAGTACGCCGAGGACTACCCCGAGATGACCCCAGGCGTGCACAAGGGCCAGCGCGGCCCGGCCCTGCTCAAGCAGACGATCAGCGGCATCCTCGGCATCCCGGTCACCTACTACGCGATGGTCGACATGTATGGCTTCGCCCAGATCGTCGATGCGATGGGCGGGGTCAAGGTCACCATCAAGGAACCCATCGTCTACGGCAAGTACCGCGAGGGCCTGCTGCCCGCCGGCACCCGCAAGCTCTCCGGCGAGGAAGCGCTCTGGTACGGCCGCTCGCGCACCGACAGCGACGACTACGTCCGCATGGGCCGCCAGAAGTGCCTGCTCAACGCGGTCGCCAAGCAGGCCGACCCGATGACCGTGCTCAACAGCTTCGAGAGCCTGGCCACCGCCACCAAGCGGGCCATCTCCACCGACATCCCGCAGAGCCTGCTGCCCGCCCTGGTCGACCTGGCGCAGAAGGTCAAGGACACCAGGATCCGCAGCCTCAGCTTCGTGCCGCCGCTGATCAGCACCGCCTACCCCGACTGGCAGCTGATCAGGCGGAAGGTCGAGCAGGCGCTGGCCGAGCGCCCGGCGAACAAGACCGCCACCGCCCCCGGCGAGCGGCCGACGCCCACGCCCACGCCCACGCAGGAACCGAGCGCCGACCGCCCGATCGCCCTCGACGAGACCTGCGGTTAGTCCACGACCAGGTCGAGGTTGTCGGCGTAGTAGGCGAGCGCGCGGCCGTACCCACCGGCCTGCTCGCCCTCGGACACCAGCTTCAGCAGGGAGCTCACCGCCTCGCGGTGGGCTCCCTTGTTGTGCAGCGCCATCGCGCGGAAGGCGCGCAACGCCGGATCGCCGGGGAACTCGGCCAGCCCGCGCTCCAGCGTCTCCAGCGCCTCGTCATAACGGCCGAGCACCCGCAGCGTGCTGCCGAACCCGGTGAACACCCCGATCCGGTCATCGGCCCGCAGTTCAAGCGCCTTCTCGTAGTACGGCACCGCCTCCTTCTCCAGGCCGAGCCGGTCGTGCGCGTAGGCCGTCTCCCGCGCCACGTCCGGATCACCCGGATACGCGGCCGACAACTCCAGCAGCGAAGCGCGTGCCTCCTCCAGCTTGCCCTCTCGGTTCAGTTCCGCGACTCGCGCCAAAGCTTCTTCTCTCATGGCCGCAGTGTGGCATGATGAGCCCACCCAAGAACGAAAACGGTTTTCAAAACCAAAGGGAGGCTCCGGCGTGCGCGTGGCATTCGTGGGGAAGGGCGGCAGCGGCAAGACCACCATGTCCGCGCTGTTCGCCAGATATGTGGCCGGCCAGGGCAGCCCGGTCGTCGCCGTCGACGCGGACATCAACCAGCACCTCGCGCTCGTGCTCGGCCTCGACACCCAGCCGGAGCCGCTCGGCGCCCGCCTCACCGAGATCAAGGACCTGCTGCGCGGCGACAACCCGCGCATCCCCTCGGCCGCGGCCATGGTCAAGACCACCCCGCCGGGGCGCGGCTCGCGGCTGCTGACGTTCGAGGACCTGCCCTACACGGTCCCGACGCCCGAGGGCCCGCGGCTCATGGTGACCGGCCCGTTCGGCGAGGAGGACCTCGGCGTCGCCTGCTACCACTCCAAGGTCGGCGCGGTCGAGCTCCTGCTCAATCACCTGGTGGACGAGGCCGGCGAGTACGTCGTGGTCGACATGACCGCCGGCGCCGACTCCTTCGCCTCCGGGCTGTTCACCCGTTTCGACCTGACCGTGCTCGTCGCCGAGCCGACCCGGCAGGGCGTCAGCGTCTACCGGCAGTACCGCGACTACGCCGCCGACTTCGAGGTGCCGATCGCGGTCGTCGGCAACAAGGTGCAGGACCCCGGCGACGTCGAGTTCCTGCGCGAGCACGTGGGCGACGACCTGCTGACCTGGATGGAGCACTCGCCGGCCGTGCGCGCGCTGGAGCAGGGGCGGCCGTTCGCGCTGGCCGATCTGGAGACCGGCAACCTCGACGCGCTGGCCGTACTGCTGAAGCAGCTCGACGCGCAGCCCAAGGACTGGGCGCGGTTCGGCCGTCAGACGGCCGAGTTCCACCTGCGCAACGCCCGCGCGTGGGGCAACGAGCGCACCGGCCTCGACCTCGCCACGCAGATCGACCCCGGCTTCGTGTACGGCCCTGCCGCGCTGGCCCAATAGACGACTGTCCCCCTCCCGCCATCTGGAGCCCTCCGGGGCTCTCACCTAGCGTCAGATAGATCCCTTTCTTCCATAGTGAGGAGACAGCATGTCGCTGACCGTTCCGAACGATCTGCTCGATCGGGCCCGTGCCGGGGAGGTCGACGACGCGGCCTTCGTCGCCTGCGTGCGCGACTCCCTGCCCTACGCCTGGTCGGTGATCAGCGAGCTGGTCCAGCAGCGTGGTCAGAGCGGCGCCGAGTTCGCCGACAACCAGGTACCGCCGCCGTCGGAGGAGGCGCGGGGACAGCTCCTGCGCTGCCTCGCCAGCGACTCGATGCGCGGCGCGCTGGAGCGCCACTTCGGGGTACGGCTCGCCTTCCAGAACTGCCACCGGGTCGCCGTCTTCGACCCGTCGGCCGAAAAGGCGCTCGCCGAGTTCGTGACCCCCAGGGCGCAGATCCTCAACCAGAAGCCGGAGCTGGTGGACTGCTAGCCGGCAGCGCGGGGCCCGGCGGTGTCGGCCGCCGGGCCCTCGGCAGCACCTCCCGCCCGAGGCGGCGGATGTTGTCCAGAGTCCGGTCCGGCCCGCCGCCCTCGACCATGAGGATGAGGTGGCGCAGGCCGGTGACCTCGGCGGTGCGCCGGATCCGCTCGACGCAGAGATCGGCGTCGCCGACCGGGTGCACCTGACTCAAGAAGTCCACATATTTCGGGATATCGCGGGGCGGGCGGGGCCGGCCGTCCACTGGCACGTATCCCGCCAAACCCGGCTCCAGCCAGCGCGGCATGGCCTCCTTGAGCTCCCTGACCGCCTGCTCGGTCGAGTCCCCCACGAACCCCACGGCGGCGGCCACGTGCCCGCCGACGCCGCCCGACAGCGCCGCGTGCTCGCGCAGCAGGCCCGCCTTCTCCTCGTCGCCGACGTGCATGCCCAGCAGCATCGGCAGCCCACGCTCGGCCGCCAGCGCCAGCGTCGCCCGCGACGTGCAGGCCACCACCGGCCGCATCCGGGCCGCCGGGACCATCTCCACCTCGCGGAAGCGGAAGAATTCCCCGTCGGCCGCGACCCGCTCCCCCGACATCGCCGCGCACAGCAGGTCGAGCGACTCGGCGAACCCGCGCTCGTAGCGCTCCACGCCGGTGCCGAGCACCTCCAGCTCCAGCCACGGCCCGCCGCGCCCGACCCCGAGCGTGAACCGGCCGCCGGACAGGTGGTGCAGCATCGCCGCCTGCTCGGCCAGCGCCACCGGGTGCCAGGCCGACAGCACGCTGACCGCCGTACCGACGCCGATGCGCCGGGTCCGGCCCAGGGCCAGCGCGGCGAGCGTGGTGGCCGACGGGCACACGCCGTACGACATGAAGTGATGTTCGGCGATCCACACGTCGTCGAACCCGGCCGCCTCGGCGGCCTCGATCCACTCCACGGCCTGGGCCAGCGCCTGACCGGCGTCCTGCCCGGGAAACTGGGCCGCGATCAGAAAGATCCCGATACGCACCCCTCAGATGCTAACCGGGTTGCGCTTCCTATTCTGGAGGTCTAGTATCCAGAATATGCGGATGAACGAGGGCGTCGAGTGGGCGCTGCACAGCTGCGTCAACATGACGTGGCTCGACCCAGAAGAGGCGGTCACGGCGAAGAAGCTCGCCGCCTTCTACGAGCTGCCCGCCGCCTACCTCAACAAACAGCTTCAGTCCCTGGTGAAGGCGGGCATCCTCACCTCGATCTCGGGCCCGCGCGGCGGCTTCAAGCTGGCCAGGCGGCCCGACCAGATCACGCTGCTCGACATCGTGACCGCGATCGAGGGTCGCGAGGACGCGTTCCGCTGCGAGGGCATCCTGCGCAAGGGTCCGGGCGGCCGTGACGACGTGGACTACCGCGCGCACTGCGAGGTCGCGGTGGCCATGCGGCAGGCCGACCTCGCCTGGCGCAAGTCACTGGCGGGCAAGACCGTCGCCGACATCGCCGCGACCGTCCAGCGCAAGCATCCGCGCACCCGCGAGGGCACCCGTGCCCGCTTCGAGAGCCTGCGCACCTGAGCGGGCTTCTCCCGCGACCAAATTCTAGATATCAAACATCCAGGAAAGCGAGAATAACGCATGAGCGCCCGCATCGAGATCGCCACCGCCGGGTACCAGGGCCTGCTGGCCGTCGAGGCCCACCTGCGCCGCTGCGACGTCCCCCAGAGCACCCTGGAACTGCTCCGCCTGCGGGTCAGCCAGATCAACGGCTGCGGCTACTGCGTCGACATGCACGCCCGCGACGCCAAGCGGGCCGGCGAGAGCGACGAGCGCCTCTGGTCCGTGGCCGCGTGGCGCGAGGCGCCGTACTACACCGACGAGGAGCGCGCCGCCCTGGCCCTGGCCGAGGCCGCCACCCGCCTGAGCGACAACCCGGCCGGCGTGCCCGACGACGTCTGGGACGCCGCCGCCGACCACTACACCGAAGAGCAGCTCGCCGCCCTGATCATGGCCATCGCCAACATCAACGCCTGGAACCGCATCAACGTCACCATCCGCAAACCCGCTGGAGCGTAAGACCATGAACATCGAGAACTTCGACGGCCCGATCCTGCGCCCCGGCGACGCCGCGTTCGAGCAGGCCACCAAGCCCTGGAACCTGGCGATCGAGCAGCCCGTCCTGGCCGTCGCCCACGCCGCGCACGCCGCCGACGTGGCCGCGCTGGTCCGCCACGCGGCAAGGAACGGCCTGACCGTCACCACCCAGCCGAGCGGCCACGGCGCCAGCGGCGACACCGAGGGCACGATCCTCCTGCGCACCTCCCGCCTCGACGAGGTCACCCTGGACGGCCGCGTGGCCAGGGTCGGCGCCGGCGTCAAGTGGGGCAGGCTCCTCGAAGCCGCCAGTCCCCTCGGGCTGACCGGCCTGGCCGGCAGCACCCCCGCCGTCAACGTGACCGCCTACACCCTCGGCGGCGGGCTGAGCTGGTTCAGCCGCATGTGGGGCTGGGCCGCCGACAGCGTGCGCGCCTTCGAGATCGTCGACGCCGAGGGCGCGCCGCGCCGGGTGAGCGCCGAGTCCGACCCCGACCTGTTCTGGGCGCTGCGCGGCGGTGGCGGCGACTTCGCGGTGGTGACCGCCCTGGAGATCGACCTGCACCCCGCCCCCCAGCTGTACGGCGGGCGGCTGCTCTGGCCGGCCGAGCGGGCCCCCGAGGTGCTGGAGGCGTTCCGGCGAGTGACGGCCGTGGCGCCGGACGAGCTGACCCTGTGGCTGGACCTGCTGCAGTTCCCCGGCGCCCCGCCGTTCGTGGCGCTCGACTCCACCTACCTCGGCCCGGAGCGGGAGGCCAAGGCGCTGCTCGCGCCGTTCGGCAGGATCGCCGGCCTGATCTCCGACAGCCACGCCGAGCTGCCCGTGCACGAGCTCGGCTCCATCGAGCAGGAGCCGACCGACCCGGGCCCCGGCCAGTCGCACGCCGAACTGCTGCCGAGCCTGGAGCACGCGGCGGCGCTGCTGAGCGAGCCCATCGACCCGCTGCTCAGCGTGCAGATCCGGCACCTGGGCGGGGCGCTGGCCCGGCCGTCGGACAGCGCGGCGGGGGCGGTGGCCGATCCGTACCTGCTGTACATGTTCGGCATCCCGGGCACCGGTGACGTGGAGGGCAAGGAGATCGCGCTGGCCGCCGCGCTGGGCGGGGAGGGGCGCAAGCCGTACACCTTCCTGAAGCCCGGGGAGAAGGCGGCGCAGGCGTTCGGCGCGCGCGCCCACGAGCGGCTGCGGGAGATCAAGCGGCGGCGCGACCCCAACGGCGTCTTCCGCGCCAACTACCCGATCTAGCCGAACAGGGACTCCTGGCCCTCGAAGGCGAGCGGGTCGCGGTGGCGCTTCAGGTGGCGCCACTTCGGCAGGTCGTCGAGGTAGGACCAGGACAGGCGGTGGTGGGGCGTGGGACCGTGCTCGGCCAGCGCGGTCAGGTGGATGGGCGAGGGGTAGCCGGCGTTGTCGGCGAAGCCGTACTCGTCGCAGCCGATCGTGCCCATGTACGCGTCGCGGCGCACCTTGGCCAGCACCGAGGCCGCCGCCACCGAGACGCTCACCGCGTCCGCCTTGACCTCCAGGCGGACCGGCCAGGGCGGGCCGATGTAGTCGTGGGCGCCGTCGAGTATGACCGCGTCCGGGCGCACCGGCAGGGACTCGAGCGCCCGTCTGGCCGCCCGCGACAGCGCCTCGGTCATGCCCAGCGTGTCGATCTCCGCGTGGGACGCCTCGCCGAAGCCGATGCCGGCGGCCCATGACTCCAGGTCGCCGATGAGGCCCTCGCGGCGGCGCTGGGTGAGCTGCTTGGAGTCGGTCAGCCCCGCCGGCGGCTCGGACAGGTCGCTCACCACGGCGCAGACCGTGACGGGCCCCGCCCAGGCGCCCCTGCCGACCTCGTCGACGCCCGCGACCAGGCGGGTGCTGGGCAGGGCGAGCAGCTGCCGCTCGATGTCGTAGGTGGGCGCCATGCGGCAGAGGCTATCGCTCGGCCAGCCGCAACTGCTCCAGATCGGCCGCGATGTAGCGGGCGGCCACGTGGATGGCCCGCAGGGTCACCGACACCGACGGCCGGTGGACGCTGGACGTGCGGGCCACCGCGTGCACCTCCCTGCCGACCGGATCGCCGGGGAAGGTGCGCACCGCGATGCCGCGCACGCCCGCCGCCAGCGCCAGGGACGGGACCGCGGCGATCCCGATGCCCTTGGCCACCAGCGACAGGATCGTCCCGAGTCCCTCGAACTCCCACGGCGTGGGCTTGGTGCCGCCCACGTCGACGAACAGCCGGTCCACGGCCAGGCGGGACGGCTCGCCGTCCGGGGTCGCCATCCACGGCTCGTCGCGCAGTTCCGCCAGGTCGAGGGGGATGTCGGGGTCGGCCAGCCGGTGCTTGCGCGGCACCACGAGCACCAGGGGGTCGTGCAGGAGGGGGAAGACCCGGGTGCTGTCGCTGTCGCGGGCTCTGCCGTACCAGTCGTCGATGAGCGCGATGTCGACCTCACCCGCCTGCACCTCGCGCATGCCGCGGCCCGAGCGGCTCTGCCCGAGCCGGAGCGACAGCTCGGTGTGGCGGCGCAGCGTACGGGCGAGCGCGGGCGCGAAGGCGACCGCGGCCGTCGGGAAGGCGGTCAGGACCACGCGCCCGGTGGGGCTGCCCGCCTGGGCGGAAAGGTCGGATTCGGCCTCCTCGACCATGGCCAGGATGCGCTCGGCGTGGGCCACCAGACGGCGTCCGGCGTCGGTCAGCTCGGCGCTGCGCGCGGTCCGGTCGAGCAGCGCCGTACCGGTCTCCCGCTCAAGCGCGACGAGTTGCTGGGAGACCGCGGACGGGCTGTAACCGAGCGCCGTGGCGGTCGCGGCGATGCTGCCCCGGCGGGCGAACTCGCAGATCAAGGTCAGACGGCGCAGATCGAGCATCGGACTTCCTTATGCCTACCCACATGAAGCCTCGCTTGTACTTATGCCTCTATCCAACCACGCTGGGAACGTGACAAACATGACGGTTACCCTCTCCGCCACGCTGGCGGCCAACGAGGACATCGAGCGAAGACGGCGCGCCGGGGAACGCGTGCTCAATCTCGCTTTCGGCGAGGCGGGGCTGCCCGTCCACCCGGCGCTGCGCGACAAGCTGGTCGCCGCATCCGAGCGCAACGGCTACGGGCCGGTCGCGGGGGCGGCCGAGCTGCGCGAGGCGGCGGCGGGCTACTGGAACCGGCGGGGGCTGGCGACCGACCCCGACTACGTGGTGTGCGGGCCGGGCAGCAAGTCTCTCCTGTACGGCATGATCCTGGCGCTGGGCGGCGACATCGTGATGACCGCGCCGAGCTGGGTCAGCTACGCGGCCCAGGCCGACCTGGTCGGCGCCAAGCCCATCATGGTCCCGGCGCCCCCCGGCGAGGGTGGGGCGCCCGATCCCGACAAGCTCGTCTCAGCGGTGCTGCACGCGCGCACCCAGGGCAGGACCGTACGGTCGCTGCTGGTGACGCTGCCCGACAACCCCACCGGGCGGCTCGCGTCGCCGCGGACCATCCACCGGCTGGTGGAGGTCGCCCGCGAGCTCGACCTGGTCATCATCTCCGACGAGATCTACCGGGATCTGCTGCACGACACGGCGCTGCCGTACACCTCTCCGGCCGACCTCGCGCCCGAGCGGACGGTCATCACGACGGGGCTGAGCAAGAGCCTGGCGCTGGGCGGCTGGCGCATCGGCGTGGCACGGCTGCCGGACGGCGCGAGCCAGTTGCGCAGGCAGCTGCTCGCGGTGGCCAGCGAGATCTGGTCGGCGCCGGCCGCGCCGGTCCAGGACGCCGCGGCCTACGCCTTCACCGAACCGCCCGAGCTGGTGGAACGCGTCAACCAGAGCAGGCGCCTGCACGCCAAGGTGTCGCGGGCGGTCTACGACCGGTTCGTCGAGGCCGGCTGCGCGGTGGCGAAGCCGCAGGGCGGCTTCTACCTCTACCCGGACCTCGGCCATCTGCGGCTGG
Source organism: Nonomuraea sp. NPDC059007 (assembly GCF_042740555.1). Lineage (NCBI taxonomy): Bacteria > Bacillati > Actinomycetota > Actinomycetes > Streptosporangiales > Streptosporangiaceae > Nonomuraea > Nonomuraea sp. NPDC059007. The sequence continues at coordinate 57,102 of NZ_JBHYJD010000017.1, forward strand.
GCGGCTCCGCCGAGGTCACGCGGATCCTGCTCGACGAGCACGGGATCGGCGTCCTGCCCGGCCACGCCTTCGGGGACGACCCCTCGGCGGCGCGCGTACGGGTGGCCACGAGCCTTCTCTACGGGGAGAGCACCGAGGAGCGACTGACCGCTCTCACCTCGGCCGACCCGCTGTGCCTGCCGTGGATCTCCGGCAGCCTCGACCACCTGCTCATGGGACTCAAAGAACTGTCGGTGCGGCGGCCACGTGAACGGCACCGCTCGCTGGTGTCACAGTTGGGCGAATCTTTGGGCTGATTCCTCAGGTTGACCTGCGAAAACACCCTGTTTTCCGCAACCCGCGAATGTTGACACGCGTCACGTGGTTACAGGTGGGCACAGCAGCCCTCATCATGTGCTCATGCCCGCTCTTGTCACCTTGTCCGGGCGCCTCGTGCGCCTGGAACCTCTCAGCCTCGCGGCGGTCGAAGACCTCGCCGCCGCGGCGAGTGAAGACCGCTCCACGTATGCCTTCACTCGCGTCCCGCATGGCCGGGACGAGGTTGCCTCCTATGTGGAGGCCGCCATGGCTGAGCAGGCGGAGGGCCGCACGATGCCCTTCGCCATCCGGTGGCTGCACACCGACCGTGTGGTCGGTGCCACCCGTCTGATGAACCTGGAGTACTGGCAGGGCCCCATGCCCTGGCCTCCGGGTGCTCGCGCGACGGTGGGCGACGTCCCGTCCGTGGCGGACATCGGTTACACCTGGCTGGCCGCTTCGGCCCAGGGCACAGGTGTGAACCGGGAGAGCAAGTTCCTGATGCTCTCACTCGCCTTCGAGACCTGGAACGTCCACCGCATCACGCTCAAAGCAGATGTAAGAAACGAACGGTCCCTGGCCGCCATCGAGGCCCTCGGCGCACACTTCGACGGGGTGCGGCGAGCGGAAAGCCGAGGCGCCGACGACACGGTCCGAGATACCGCGTTCTACTCGATCTTGAGCTCAGAATGGCCCGCGGTCCGAGAACGCCTGTCCGGCAGACTCGGGCTTGTCGAGGCCGCCGCATAGCAACCGTCCGCTAAGGCCCCGCCCGACATATCAGGGCGGGGCCCCTCATATCTATGGGGACGGGCACGGCCGCCCCCGTATCGGGGCCATGCCCGCTGCACTATCAGCATCACCGGCCAGGCTCAACACCCGATCAACGCCGAATCAACGCTTCGGTTAACGAATTGGCTCATGCCTATGTGTTAGGCAAGTATGGATCTATCATTTGGTAACAAATCGTTCCATTGCCTGGGAGACACACGGCATGGCTGGTCACGCCATCGAAAGCGAACTGCGCTTCGCTGTGCTCGGTCCCGTTCGCGCGTGGCGCGGCGGCCAGGAAGTCGATTTGGGTACCCCGTTGCAGCGCTCCATTCTGGGCATGCTTCTGCTGCGGGAAGGCCGGGCGGTCACGCCGACGGAGATGATCGACGCGGTGTGGGGCGAGGAAGCGCCGCCGCGCGCGCTGGGCGCCCTGCGCACCTACGTCTCCCGGCTGCGCACCGTGCTGGAGCCCCACCGTCCCGCGCGCACCCGTCCCGAGCTGCTGACCTCCGTCGGCCGGGGGTACGCGCTGCGCCTGCCGGACGGCGCCCTCGACCTGACCCGGTTCGAACGCGGCATCGCCGAGGCCGAGGCCGCCCGCCGGGCGGGAAAGCCCGCGGAGGCGGCCGACGGCATGCGCGGCGCGCTGGCGTTGTTCGAGGGCGAGCCGCTGGCCGGCGCCGTCGGCCCGTACGCCGACCACCAGCGCGACCGGCTGATCGAGCGCCGGCTCAGCGTGGTCGAGACGCTCATGGACGTCGACCTCGAACTCGGCAACCATCCCGCGATCGTCTCGGAGCTGGTCGCGCTGACCGCCGACCACCCGCTGCGTGAACGGCTGCGCGCCCAGCTGATGCTGGCCCTGTACCGGTGCGGCCGGCAGGGTGACGCGCTGGCGGTGTTCACCGACACCCGCGAGGCGCTGATCGAGGAGCTGGGCGTGGAGCCCAGCCGCGAACTGACCGTGCTGCACCAGCGCATCCTGGCCGCCGACCCGGCGCTGGCCGTCTCGATCGTGGTCGACCTCGCCGACGACACCGATGAGGCGGAGGAGCCGGCGCACGAGCTGCCGCGCCCGGCACAGTTGCCCGCCGCGGTCAACGACTTCACCGGCCGCAAGGAGATCGCCGGACGGCTGCGCACCCTGCTGTCCTCGGCCCAGAGCGGCACCCACGAGGGCGTCCCGGTCGCGGCGATCTGCGGCATCGGCGGTGTGGGCAAGACCGCGCTGGCGGTGCACGTGGCGCACCTGTCCGACGACCAGTTCCCCGACGGCCAGCTCTATGCCGACCTGCGCGGCTACACCGACGAGGCGACCGCGCCGGAGTCGGCGCTCGGCGCGTTCCTGCGCGCGCTGGGCATCCCGCCGGACGTGATCCCGGAAGGGCTGTCGGAGCGCTCGGCGCTGTACCGGTCGCTGCTGGCCGAGCGGCGCATCCTGGTGCTGCTGGACAACGCCCGCGACGCCAAGCAGGTCAGCCCGCTGCTGCCGGGCACACCCGGGTGCGCGGCGATCGTCACCAGCCGGGTCAAGCTGGCCGACCTGCCCTCGGCCCGCCTGATCGACCTGGACGTGATGGAGCCGGACGAGGCGCTGTCGCTGTTCGCCACCGTGGCCGGGCCCGAGCGGGTGGCCGCCGAGCACGGCGCGGCCATGGACGTGGTCGCCGCGTGCGGGTTCCTGCCGCTGGCGGTGCGGATCGTGGCCGCCCGGCTGGCCGCCCGCCCCTCCTGGACGGTCGCCTCGCTGGTGCCGCGGCTGGCCGACGAGCAGCGCCGCCTGGACGAGCTGCGGGTGGGCAACCTGGCCGTCGAGGCCACGTTCGCGCTCGGCTACGGCCAGCTCGACGCCGGCCAGTCGCGGGCCTTCCGGCTGCTGTCGCTGCCCAACGGGCCCGACATCTCGGCCGGGGCGGCCGCGGCGGTGCTGTCGATGAGCACGTTCGAGACCGAGGACCTGCTGGAGTCGCTGGTCGACGCCAGCCTGCTGGAGGCGCCGGCGCCGGGCCGCTATCGCTTCCACGATCTGCTCAAGCTGTTCGCCCGCCGTACCTTGGAGAAGTCGGAGCGGCCGCAGGCGCGCACGATGGCGTTGCGGCGGCTGCTCGGGTTCTATCTGGCCTCCTGCCAGTCGGCGCACCGGCTGGCGTACGAGGGCAGCATGATCTCCGACAATCTGGTCGTGGTCGGCAGCGGGCATGTCTTCACCTCGGCCGACGACGCGGTGGCGTGGCTGATCGCCGAGGGCGACGCGCTGTTCGCCGCGATCAACCAGGCCGCCTCCGCCTCGCGCACCGGCGAGCAACTGCTGCCCGCGGCCGACATGCTGCTGGCGATGGAGCCGCTGCTGGAGTCGGGCACCCACACCCGCGAGTTCGACCTGGCCACCCGGGCCGTACTGGCCACCGGGCAGCGCATCGGCGACGCCGGCAGCGAACTGCGCGCCCGGTACGTGCTGGGCCGCGTGTTGTTCGCCGGCAACCAGCTCCAGCAGGCGGAAGAGCAGTTCAGGATCGTGCACGAGCTGTCGGTGGACCGCGAGGAGAAGGTCGTCACCGGCGAGGTGCGCAACGCGCTGGCCGTCGTCGTTGGCCGCCAGCGCCGCCACACCGAGGCGCTCAACTGGTTCGACGCCGCCATGGAGTTCTACCGCGAGAACGGCGTGCCCGCCGGCGAGGCGCTGGTCCTGTCCTACTCCGCCCGCGAGCACCTCGGCCTCGGCCGCCCCGAGGACGCCATCGCGGCGGCGGAGAAGGGCCTGGCCATCTTCACCGAGATCGGCAGCGGCGCCGGCACCGCCCGCGCCCGCTACCACCTCGGCATCGTCCTGTCGCGGGTCGGCCGCATCGCCGAGGCCGTCCACCACCACGCCGAATGCCTCTCCTTCTTCCGGGCGAGCAAGCAGCGGGTGTGGGAGCAGCGGGTCTGCTCGCGCCTGGCCGAGACGTTCATCACCGCCGAGCGCTACTCCGACGCCGTCCGCCACGCCGAGCAGGCGCTCGTGGTCAGCAGGGAGATCGGCCACCCCTACGGCGAGGCGCTCTCGCTCGCCGTCCTCGGCAAGGCGCTGATGGGCCTGGGGAGCACGACCCGCAGCACCGACTGCCTACGTCAGGCCTTCGACATCTTCTCCAGGCTCGGCGCCCCCGAAGCCGGGGACATCAAGGCCCTCCTTGACAACGCTCAGGTCGTCGAGACCTGAGTACAGCTCGTCGTCGAGTCGCGTCATCCATACGTGGTTGATCAAGGCTGCCCCTTGGTGGGAGCGGAAGGTTACAGCCCGGCCGGTCATCTACCGCCACGCTTCGCTAGGGGGCCCGGTTATCCGGATGCTCCACGTGGCGGCTAGCCGCCTCACTTGACGACCGGCCGGACCAGACACGAACCTCGAACCCCCCAGGTCCGTGCCTGTGCGCTTAGCGTCTCCTGCCCCTGTCAACGTCCAATCAACGCGGAATCAATGTCCTTTTCCGTTGACGGCTCACACGTGGAAGAAGCCTTCCGCGATGAGCGGGCGCAGGGCGTCGGCGTCGAGTTGCTCGCCGTCGCCCACCAGTTCCGCGATCACGTTGAGCAGCGGGCCCAGGGCCAGGTCTCCGTCGCAGACCCCCGCCAGGGCCGCCTCCACCGTGCCCACGTCCCGTGTCCTGCGCAGGCCCCGGGTCTGGCGGAGCACGATCTTCATCGGGTCCTCGGCGCCCGGCCGGCCGACGCGCTCGTCCAGCAGGCCCTCGACCGTACGCAGGCGGGCCGCCTCCAGACCGGTGGCGCGGTGGGCGGCGGCGATCGCGTCGAGGACGCCGTCCACGTACTGGCCCACCGGGAGCTCCACCTGGTGGGTCAGATGCTCGACCCTGACCACCGGGTCCAGGCTGCCGGAGTTGCGCAGGGTGATCCAGCCGAAGCCGATCGCCTCGACCTTGCGCTCGTCGAACCACGACAGCCACTGATCGTAGTGCCGGGAGTAGCCGGGGGTGCCCTGTTCGGCCGCGTCCTTGAGCCACAGCTCCACGTACTCGGCCGGGTCCTGGACGTCGCGCTGCACCACCCAGCCGTCGCAGCCGGTCTCGCCCAGCCAGCCGCCCACGCGGTCGCGCCAGTCCTCGCCCTCGACGTGGAGCCAGTTGGCGAGGAAGTGGGCCTGGCCGTCGGGGTTGAGGTGGCGGGGGGCCTGCCGTACCAGAGCGCGGCAGAAGTCGTCGCCGCCCACCTCGCGGTAGGTGAGCTTGCCGGCGGGTGAGATCACGAACGGCGGGTTGGAGACGATCAGGTCGAACAACTCGTCCCTGACGGGCTCGAACATCGAGCCCGTCCTGGCGTCGACGCCGGTGACGCCGGACAGCGCCCAGCTCAGGCCGGCCAGTTCGACGGCGCGCGGGTTGACGTCGGTGGCGGTGATCCGCTCGGCGCGCCCGGCCAGGTGGAGCACCTGTACGCCGCAGCCGGTGCCCAGGTCGAGCGCGCGCTCCACCGGGCGGCGGGTGACGAGCTGGGCGAGGTTGGCCGAGGCGCCGCCCGCGCCCACCACGTGGTCGGGGCTCAGCGCGGGGTCGCCGGGGCGTACCTTGCGGTCGGAGACGAGGTAGCCGTCGGTCTCCCAGGGCTGCAGGTGGACGGTGGCCCGTACCTCGTCGCCGGCGGTCGTGACCAGGCCCGAGGCCAGGACCTCGGGGGCGACGCTCTTGGCCGGGACGGGGACGCCCAGCCAGAACAGGCGGATCAGGGTGGCCAGCGGGTCGCGTTCGGCCGTGCTCCGCAGGGCGGGGACCAGTTCCTCACGCGCGAGCGCACCGGCCGCCACCGCGCCCAGTCGGTCGCGGACTCCGTCGATGGTGTAGCCGGTCTCCAGCAGATGCTCGCGCAGTCGTTCCACGGATCCCATCCTTCCACCGCGGACCGCAACTCACCCAGACACCGACGCAAGATCAGAAACTCTGCGTAACCATACTGTTACGGAGCTACCCAAGCGTTCTGCAAGCGGGCAGTAAGGCGCCCGCGGTATCTGTAGGAGGTGCTGATCCCCTGCCTCGCCTGCGAGTCCCGGTTCAGGCCCGACGAGTACTTCCGCGCCTGCACCGACTACAACCGCGGCCTGGACCTGGTCTCGTGGATCTGCCCGAGCTGCGGCAACCACGACGACCTCAGGGTGCTGCCGGGCGAGCTGGGTTTCGGCTACCCCTATCGCGGGCGCTTCGCCGTGCACGACCGGCTGCGGGTGCCCGGCCTGCGCAGGCAGCGCGGCGAGCTCAGGCTCGACATCTCCCTCGACGCCCACAGCTGGCGGATCGCTACAAGAGTCCGGCTACCGGTATGACCGGCGGGCAGAGGTAGGCGGGCTCCTCTCCCCGCAGGGTGCGCCCGATGTCGGCCACCAGCGCGTGCGCGTGCTCGACATGGCTCTCTCCAGTGGCCGCGCCGAGGTGCGGGGTGAGCACCACGTTCTGCAGCCTGGTCAGCGGGTGGGCGGGGTCCAGCCACTCCCCCTCGAAGTGGTCGAGGCCGGCGCCGCCGAGCTGCCCCCACCGCAGGGCGTCCACCAGCGCCGACAGGTCGTGCAGCGCGCCGCGCGAGGTGTTGAGGTAGATCGCTCCCGGGCGCATCGCGGCGAACTCGGCGTGGCCCATGAAGCCGCGCGTCTCCTCGGTCACCGGCACGTGCAGGGAGACGATGTCGGCCTCGGCGATCAGTTCCGGCAGCGTGTGGGCGGCGTCGGGGGTGTAGGGGTCGCAGGCGATCACGTTCAGGCCCAGGCCCTGGCCGCGCCAGCGCAGCGCCCTGCCGACCCGGCCCAGGCCGACGATGCCGAGCGTGCGTCCGGACAGGCGCAGGCCGCGGTGGCGCTCGGAAGGGGGGATTCTGCCCCGGTAGACGCGGCCGCGCCGTACCTCGCGATCGGCGGTCACCACGTGGCGGCTGACCGCGAACAGCAGCGCGATCGTGAGCTCCGCGACCGCGTCGGGGTCGCGGTCGGCGGCATGGAGTACGGCGACGCCGCGCTCGGCGGCCAGCGCCAGGTCGACGTTCGTCGGCGAGCCGACACAGGCCACGATGTCGAGCGGAAGGGACAGGACCGACGCGCGGACCTGGTCACCCTCTGTGACGATCACCGAGGCGCCGGTCTCGATGACGAGGTCGGCGAGTTGCTCGTCGGAGAAACCGAGGCTGGGCCGGGCGGGAACCTCGGCCAGGTCGGCGATCTCGCCCAGGCTGGCGAGAGCGGTCTCCGGCAGGGTGGGCAGGACCAGCGCCCGAGGTCGTCTCACATTTGTGACAATAACATCACAGAGGGTATTCGTCCCTATGCGTCCGGACGTTGGCGCAGGCTCTGCCACGCGGCCTCGCCCAGGCCTTTGATCTCCTCGTCGGTGGGCGTGTGGGCGCCGGCGAACCACAGGCGGCACATTTCCTGGGCGGGGCCGAGCCACAGCACGTAGCACATGGTCGCGTGGACGGGCTGGAGCAGGCCGTTCTTCATGTGCGGCTTCCACCAGTCGGAGACCTGGCGGAAGAACGCGCGGCGGGCGTCGGCGACCTCCTGGCCGCCGGGCTCGTTCTTGCGCGGCGGGCGCTCGCTGACCAGGATGCGGGCGCGTTCGGGGTGCTCGCCGGCCCAGCGCATGTGGAAGGCCACGACCGCCTCGATGCCGTCGCGCGCCTCGTTCCGGCTGGTCAGCTCGGCCAGGAACTCGGCCTGGTAGACGGCGAGGATCTCGGAGTAGAGCACGCCGAAGACGTGTTCTTTGCTGGCGAAGTGGTGGTAGAAGCTGCCGACGCTGACGCCGCTCTCCTCACGGAGGCTGGCCAGCGTGGTGGCCGACACCCCGTCCTGGCTGAAGCGGCGGAGGGCACCCTCGATGATGCGGGTACGGCCGTCGCGTCCGTTCTTGACACTCTTCACGCAGTCAATGGTGAGCCAACAGAACCTTGTTCCGCAAATACCACTGCCTGCTTGATCATAGCGGTCACCTCGACCGAACCGGAAGAGACCGTCAATTTCGCGTCGGGCCAGGCCCTGCGGATCAGGCGCAGGGCCCGCCGGTTCTCGCCGAGAACGTCCATGGCGACGGTGGTCGCGCCGCGGATGGCGGCGCGGATCAGCAGCGTGTCGACCAGTCTCGGCCCGAGGCCGATCCCCTGCCACCGGTCGGTGACGACCACGGCGACCTCGACGTCGGTGCGGCAGCCCCGGTAACTCATCGCGTGGGCGACGATCTCGCCCTCGTGTACGGCGACCAGCGCGTCCCTGAGCTCGTCGATTTTCATCAGCGCACCGATCAGGCCGGCCGACGGGCGGCTGAACCCCGTGAAGAACCGCAGCGTCTGCGTGTGCAGCGACAACCCCGCGAGGAAGCACCGGAGCGCGGCCTCGTCCCCTGTCCTTATGGGGCGAATCTGGGTTCCCTTCATAGACTCAGCGTCTCGCGGCACGCCTGAGTCTGTCAACTAGACTCAGGTATGATATGCGGCATGAACGTGCCCTTCCGGGTGAACAACTGCTCGATCGAGCGGACCCTGGACGTCGTCGGCGAGAAGTGGACCTTCCTGGTGCTGCGCGAGGCCTTCAGCGGCGTACGGCGCTTCGCCGACATGCAGGCCATGACCGGCGCGCCGCGCCAGGTGCTCAGCGCCCGCCTGGCCCGGCTCGTCGACGAGGGGCTGCTGCGCAAGGTGCCCTACCGCGAACCCGGCCAGCGCCAGCGTGACGAGTACCGGCTGACCGAGAAGGGGCGCGACCTCTATCCGCTGCTGGTCGCGCTCATGCACTTCGGTGACAAGTACCTCTCCGACGACGCCGGCCCGGCGGTCGAACTCACCCACCGCGACTGCGGCGCCCCCATCGAGCAGTACTTCCGGTGCGCCGACGGCCACGAGGTCAGCGGACCCCGCGAGGTCACGCCGGAGCCCGGCTCAGGGGCGGAGCTGAAGAGCGCGTAGGCAGCGGCGGAAGTCCAGCACCGAGGCCACGGCCATCGCCGTCATCAGCAGGGCCACCAGCGACGTGCGCAGGGCCAGGAACGTCCCGATGGTCTGGCTGAGCAGGATCCACAGCGTCAGCGTGCCGTTGAGCAGTTGCGCGCAACCCCAGGCCAGCGACTGGCGGACGAAGAAGCGCCGCATCACCGGATCCCCCGCGACATGGCCGGGCAGCGGCACCAGGTCGAGCGTGATCCGCTCAGCCAGCGGCCTGCGCCCGCGGGCGGTGGCCAGGAACACCAGGCTCACCGCGAACACCCCGCACGTCGGCGGCAGGAAGAACCACCGCACATCCCCCGCCACCAGCGCGACCACCACGCGCGCCGTGATGCCCACCGCGGCCAGGATCACCGTGCCCGGCATCGGCCGGCCGCGCACCAGGCGCACCGCCATGCCGCCGAACACCCAGGCCGCCGAAGCCGCCATGCCCGCCACCTCGCCGCCGGCCAGCATGCCCGCGTAGAAGAGCGCGACGGGCAGAATCATGCTCTCCAGTACGCGCGGTGCCGCGTGCAGCAGGAGCGTTCCCATGCGGGGCAACACGAAGGCGGAGGGCGCCGGTGGCGCGACAAGAAGGGTCATTCACGACGTCTTGCTCTTGAGGGGCGGCACGAGTCCCGACCGTACGCGATCACCTGCGCTTTGGTAACCCGTTCGACCAGATCGGGCTGAGTGAGGAACCACCGCTCCCGGTGCCTACCCTTGAAGGGTGTACCGGTTCCTCCTGACCCCTCGATGGGTGGCGCTCCACATCGTGGTGCTGCTGGTCATCCCCGCCTTCGTCTTCCTGGGCAGGTGGCAGTTCGGGCGGTTCGAGGAACGCTCGGCCAACAGCGATCGCGTCACCGCCAACATCACCGCCGCGCCGGTGCCGCTGGGCTCGCTGACCCGGCCCGGCCGTGCGGTCAGCGAAGATGACCGCTATCGGCTGGTGACGGCCTCTGGCACCTACGATCAGGCCCATGCTCTCGTCGTACGGCGGCGGCCCCAGGAAGGGCGGCCCGGGTACTTCGTGCTGACCCCGCTCGTCACGGGCGACGGGCAGGCCGTGCTGGTGAACCGGGGGTGGGTGAAGGCGGGGGCGAGCGCGGACGCGCCACCCGAGGTGCCTGCGCCGCCTGCCGGACAGGTGAATGTCACCGGGCGGCTACGGCTGACCGAGACCGAGGAGACCAGCGGGATCAAGGAGAGGGGCGGGTTGCCGGCTGGGCAGGTGCTCCTGATCAATCCTGGGAAGATCGGGGCGGCGCTGCCGTACCGGCTGGTGGATGGTTATGTTGAGCTGACCGAGCAGCAGCCGACGGCGGCCGCGGCGCCGGAGCCGGTGCCCGCGCCGGACGTGGGGTCGGGCGGGGGCCTTAACCTGGCGTACGGCGTGCAGTGGTGGCTGTTCATCGGGCTGGCGATCGGCGGGTGGATCCTGCTGATCCGGCGCGAGGTGGCCGATCGGAAGGCCGAGCAGGAGACGCCTGTCGCGGTGGAGGCGTGAGGCAAGGTCTTGCACATTGGCGCGCTTCGCGCGTTTCCGGGTTCCAGGCGTTTCTCCAGTCGAGCTGAAGCTCGACCCCTGAAGGCGCTCCGCTATCGCTCCGCACGCCATCCCGTCGGGCCAAGGCCCGACTCGCTCGCTTTCGCCCCCTCGATAGCCTCAACCGCCTACGCGCGGCCATCGATCGAATACGAGCCCGTGGGATGTTAGCCGGAGCGCTTAAGCCAGCGAGGAAGAAAACTGTGCCGCGTCGAAGGCGGAGGCGGGTTGCAGACAGGTTCGACGCGACCCGGCCATGCAGTGGGGCAAGGCTTGGGGTGTCTACGGACCAGGTCGACCCTGCTGATCCGGCGCGAGGTGGCAGGCAGGAGGCCGCGCAGGCGACGCCTGGCGCGGTCGAGGTGTGAGGCGGACCCCCACGAGGCTCCCGGCGCCGTCGAGGCATGAGACGGGACCCGCACGAGGCTCCCGGCGCGGGCGAGGTGTGAGACGGGATCCGCGCGAGGCTCCCGGCGCGGGCGAGGTGTGATTACGTTCTAGGTGTGACCCGCCATATCGAGTTCGCCAATATCCACAATTTTCGCGACGTCGGTGGATATGTCGCCCATGACGGGCGGAGTGTGCGGTGGCAGCGGCTCTACCGGGCCGACTCGCTCGGCTGGCTGGCCGGGCCGGACATCGCCACGTTCCGCTCCCTGAAGGTCAGGACCGTCATCGACCTGCGGCATCCCGCCGAGGTCGAGAGGCGCGGGCGCGTACCCGAGACCGAAGGGCTGCGCTACCACAACCTCCCCGTGGAGGGCCGCACCTGGAACCTCGCCACCTTCGACCCGTCGACCGGGGTGGAACGCTTTCTCGCCGACCGCTACCTGGAGGTGTCGGAGGACGGCGTCCCGCTCCTGCGCTCGGCCATCGAGACCATCGCCGAGGCCGACAACGCCCCCGTCGTCATCCACTGCGCCGCCGGAAAGGACCGCACCGGCATCCTGACCGCGCTGGTGCTGTCGCTGGCGGGCGTGGCGGCCACGGACATCGTCGCGGACTACGCCCTGACCGGCTTGGCCACACCCCGCTTCCTGGCGGACTGGCAGACCAGGAACAAGGACGCCCTCATGTGGGCCGGGTACGGGGCGGCACCGGCGGGGGCGATGGAGTTGTTCCTGGCAGAGATGGACCAGCGCCATGGCTCACTGCGGGCGTACTGCTCAGACGTCCTGGGCCTGGACCCCAAGACGATCACCAAACTGCACGCCCATCTCCTGACTGACCCGATCTCCCCCGGGTAGAAGGGGCCGGGGTCCGCAGTGAGCAGCACCCTCACGACAGCGGACCCTCCGGCCCGGGATCGCCACCCCACCCCCTCCAGGCGATCCCGGGTCCCAAAGGCAAGGTCTTGCACATCGGCGCGCTTCGCGCGTTCCAGGGTTCCAGGCGTTTCTCCAGTCGAAGCTCAACCCCTGAAGGGCCTCCCTCCGGTCGGACTGCCTTCTTCAGGCCCCACCCGTTGCCCAGCCAAGTGGTTAAGCAGTTGGAGCCCACCCCAGAACGAAGGCGCTCCGCACGCCATCCCGTCGGGCCAAGGCCCGACTCTCTCGCTTTCGCCCAAGCCTTGACCGGGTATCCCGCCTGGATCCGCAACACGACCTGGGCCGCCGACGAACCCCGCCACGCGCCCTGGAAAGCAGGCGCTCCTGGGGTGAGGCAGGCACGAGATGAACCTGACGGCAACCGGACACCGCCGCACGACCGTCGCTCAGGGGCGACCTGGAGGCTATACGGGACACGTTCGGGCAGGCGGACGACTGGCGCCAGGTCAAAGCGGCCTCCGACACGGAGACCACTTTCTGCCGAACTCACCCGTTTGTGAGGAGGTAGAGCAAGGCCGCCATGCTCGTGCCACTGACGACGTCGCCTTTGCCGATCAGCCGCCGGACGTCCGCGAGGGCAACCCACTCGATGCGCTCGGCCTCCCATCCCTCGGTGGGCGGGCCGATGTACGTGGCCGAGTCGGCGCGGAAGATGTGGTGCACCGAGTCGGAGATGCCGTTCGTCGGCTGAACCGACAGCAGCGGGCGCAGCGAGTGTGGCCGCCATCCGGTCTCCTCTTCGACCTCCCGCGCGGCGGCGGCGATCGGTTCCTCTCCCTCTTCAACCTTGCCGATCGGGATCTCCCAGCCCCATGAGTCGGTGATGAACCGATGCCGCCAGATCAGCAGGACACGACCCTGATCGTCGGTGACAGCGGCTCCGGCTCCCGGGGCTGTGCGGATGAGGCGGTGATCCAAGTGCCTGCCGTCGGGCAACTCCACATCCGCGACCCGCACGTCCAGCCACGGGTCGGTGTAGAGAGGTTCTTCGGAGTGGACCTGCCAGCGCATGCGGCGTAACTCCCGGGGTTGGATGGCCTGAACTCAGATTCACGCTACAAGGGGACGCTGGACTGGTGTCGCGCACGCGCCAGAAAGTCCCGCACCGATCGCGTGTCGAAGGGACGCAGGGCGGTGGCCACACTGCCGATCCGCTCGGCGATGCGCTCGGACTCCATGCCCTCCGCGCGGTCCAGCATCGTCTGTGCCGTCGCGGCGGCCCGGTCCAACTCGCCGCGCTCGGCCAGGACGAGGGCCAGGGTCGCGAGCCGGTGGGCCTGACCTCGTAGATGGCAGTCGTCCGCGGAGCGCAGGGCCTCCTCCGCGTACTCCTGCGTGGCCATGAGGTCGCCGAGTCGTCGCAGGGCTTCGGCGTGCTGGCATTCCAGGAGCCCCGGCTGGACGTACTCGGTCTCAGGCGGTTCGTCCGCATGCCGTATCCGGGAGGCCGTCGCCTCGGAGCTACGCATGTGCGCGTGGCAGCTCGCCCTGTCTCCCAACCGCGCGTACGCCTTGGCCTGAAGGGTGTGGAGGTCGGTGGCCAAGGCCGGACTGAGGTGGCCACGCGCTCCCCGCAGGGCGGTCTCGGAGTACTGGATCACGTAGCGGTACCTGGCTCGTGCCATGGCCTGGTTGGCCAGCAGCGCCACCACGTATCCGCCGAACGCGAGGTTGCTGGACGCTTTTGCCATGCGGAGGGCGTGGAAGAGGTAGCGCTGGGAGAGCGCCTGGCGGTCGGAGTCGTAGGCGCAGATTCCGGCAAGCGCGACCAGGCCGCCCGCCGCTCGGAACAGTTCCCTGCCCACCCTGTCGTCATGGCTGCCCTTGAGGAGGGGCGTCACACTGGAGTTGAGGAACGCGACGATGCGCGGCCGTACGGGCACGCCACCGACACGGCGGTACATCTGCTCGTATCGTCGGCGGGTGTTCCTGAGTGCTTGAACGTCATCCAGGTGGACCGGCCGTGGCCCCCTGCGGGAGACGTCCATCTCGTGCGGCGGGTTCTCCCACTCGAAGACCGGCGCGATGGCGGCGGGACCTTCGATCATGGACGCTCCCGCGAGGAAGACCTTGTTGCCGAGGTCCCCTCGCCAGAGTGCGACTGCCTGTTCCACCGCCTGCGGCAGTTCCAGGTCACTGGAGTCCGCGCCCCGCCTGACCATGCCGATGTCCGAGAGCACGAGAGCGCGTCCGACTCTGGGCCCGATGATCTCGCAGATGATCTCCGGGACGTCTCCCCGGGGGATCGCCCTGTCCCTGATCCATCGGGCCACGGCAGTATGGTCATAGCGGGTTGGGCGGCGCGCGGTCGCCGTTACGGCGTTGATCCGAACGGCGAGGCCCGCGTGCGAGATACCCGCCTCGGCGAGCAGAGAGTCCAGCAGGATGTTCGGCTCCCCCACGCTTCGGCCCTCCGTACCCGGCTGCCATCCTCCGTTCGGAGTGTAGGCAGAGCGTGACACCTCGAACAGGCCAGACGTCCAGGGCGGGCGTCACAGGTGCGTCGCATTCACACGGGGTGTGAACGCGTTCCCACCGCTCCCGCTGATCACGCGCTTTCGGCGATCACCACGCGACCGTTGAACTGAGTCCATGACCAGGCCGGAAATCCAGATCATGGCGCCGCCAGTCCCCGTAAGCACAGCCGAGAGCCTGCGACACGCGCTCGCGAGGCTCGGCGTCTCCGCCGATGTGCACGCGGGATTCGGGCTGGCACTGGTGTCCGTGTGGGTCGGCCTGGTGGTGTGGTGCGACGGGGAACGGTACTGGTGGCGGACCGGCTGGGACACCGGACGCAAACGTCCCGTCTATGCCTGGCATCCGGCCCAGGACACCGCTCGCGCTGCCCACCGCGTAGCCATGCGCTGCGCCGACCTGCGCGAGAACCACCCGTTGTCGTACCTGGTCAACGACCTCACATCGGCCGCGCAGGGACAGCACGATGCGACGGGATGACCCAGGTGTCGGCAGTCGTGCGCGAATCGTCGAACTGTTGCACAGTCCGGCGCGCACGCGCGGTCATGCCGCCGTATTGCTCGGCCAATACGGGACGGTCGTCATGGTGCTCCGCTATGGCACTGTGGCGCTCCTGGAGCTGGATGCGGACGCCGACGAGTTGCCCGGCGGGGCGCGGCGCTGGCCTGTTCATTGGGACGATTTGCAGGTGTACAACACCTAGCTGCCCGCGTGGTCGAAGGGCCTTTCACTCAATGATCATCTTGTAGCGGAGTTCCCGGTCGTCCGCGATCATCGTCATCACGGTGGCCTCGACCGGAACGCCTTCAGTTGATCGGAGGAGCCGCGTGAGGACCAGCACCCATGGGTTCTCGCCGATCCCGAGCTCGTGCCGTTCATCCTCGGTAGCGGGGCGGGCTCGGACGCGCTCCTCGACGTCGCCCGGGTGATGCCCGAGTTGGGCGAGGAGGGTGATGGCTCCGCCGGGTATCTTGCGCGGTTCCGCGAGTCGGGTGCCGCGGGCAAGGGCGACTGGATAGTAGGAATCCGCGAGCTCGCTGGGCAGGCCGTCCAGAAGGACCAGCCGCCGGCGTACGACGGCCACATCACCGGGCCGCAGATCGAAGAACTCCGCCACCGGAGAGGGCGGCAGAACCTCGGCGACTTCGCGCAGTTGATTGGTCCCGGTATGACCCCGACGCGCGGCCTCTTCGGTCCATGCGTCTCGGTCACCCTCAGGACGAGGCCGCGTGTACGGCGCAGAAGCGCTCACCCAGTGTGATTCCGACATTCGCTACCCCATCTCGCGATGGCCGATGACTGAAATCGTGCGCCGACTCCGACCATGAGCCGCAGGCGATGCGCCTGCTTCTCTGCCATACCAAGCTGATCGCAAGGCACACCGTGAGTGTCCCGGAAGGATTCCCACCCCATGAAACACACGGACACCAGCGCGTCAAGACCGGTTGTCAAGGAGTTCCGGGGGCGAATGCGGCGGTAGGGCGGGGTTTTGGGGCGGTTGACGGGGGCCTGGCAGCTTGTTCGAGGTCATGCCGTCGTCGTACGGTTACCTGCGTGACTACGCCGCTGCTCCCCGACCCCGAACCGAGGCGGCGCGACTACGTGATCATCTCCGCCGACGATCACCTGATCGAGCCGCCCGACCTCTTCGAGGACCGGCTGGCGGAGAAGTACACCGAGGTCGCGCCCAAGGTCGTGGAGACGGAGGCGGGTCACCAGGTCTGGCGGTACGGCGGCGCCACGTACCCGTGCGCCGGCATCGACGTGGGCGCCGGCCTGCCCCGCGAGCAGTGGACCCTCGACCCGGTCAGGTTCGAGAACATGCGCCCCGGCTGCCACGACATCGAGGCCCGGATCCAGGACATGGACACGGCCGGCATCTGGGCCGCTCTCTGTTTTCCCGGGATGCTGGCCGGCCAGTCCGGCATGCCGTTCGCGCGGACCAGAGACCAAGAACTGGGCCTGGCCCTCGTCAAGGCCTGGAACGACTGGCACATCGACGTCTGGGCCGGCACCTACCCCGAGCGGATCATCGGCCTTCAGCTCCCGTGGCTGCCCGACCCGGACGTGGCGGCGAAGGAGATCCGCGCCAACGCCGCCCGCGGCTTCAAGGCGGTCGTGTTCCCGGAGTTCCCGACGAGGCTGCGGCTGCCGTCGATCCACTCCGACCACTGGGATCCGTTCTTCGCCGCCTGTGAGGAGACCGGCACCGTCGTCTGCCTGCACACCGGGGACTCCAGCTGGTCGCCGGTGCCCTCCCCCGACACGCCCATCGAGGCGATCACCACGCTGATGCCGACGAGCGCCATGTTCGCCTGCGCGGACTGGTTGTGGTCGGGCATCCCGCTGCGGTTCCCGAACCTGCGGGTGCTCATCGTGGAGGGCGGGGTGGGCTGGCTGCCGATGCTGGCCGAGCGCGCCGACTACGCCCTCGACCACCCGGTCGCGGGCGAGGCGTCGTGGGAGGGCGGGCTGAAGCCGAGCGAAGTCCTGCGCCGCAACTTCTTCTTCGGCACGCTCGACGACCACGCCCTGTCAGGGGTACGGCTGGCGGTCGGCCTCGACCACGTCCTCCAGGAAAGCGGATACCCGCACTCCGACTCGACCTGGCCCGACACCCAGCAGGCGGTGGCCAGGAACCTCGGCCAGCTCCCGCCGGCCGACATCGCCAGGGTCGCGTACGGCAACGCCGCCCGGTTGTTCGGGCACCCGTTGCCGTCGCGAGCGTGGCTCAGGCGCGAGGAGCTGTAGGAGGAAGGTCGGGAGGAACGGCGGCGCCCTGGATGACCCTGCGCTCCCAGCCGATGTAGCGCCCGCTCTCCCCGATCAGGGAGCCCATCAGCCAGAGGAACACGCCGAAGTCGTCGGCCACGCCGACGAGCAGGAGGAAGTCGGGGATCACGTCGATGGGCGAGATCAGGTAGACCACGCCGAGCCCCATCAGGGCGAGCTTGCTCTTGCCCATGCCCGGGTACTGACCCCGGGCCACGGCGCCGATCAGGCGCGGGATCGCCCTGACCCGCTTGAACAGACCCGGGGAGCCGGGCTCGCTCACGTCGCGATATGTACGCCAGACCGCTGCCGCGCGGCTTGCTTTAGGCATAGGTGCGCCACCTCCTTCACGACATAACGTGTTACCCGATCCGGTTGGTTCCTAACGATCAGCGCATGGCGGGATGCTCGAAGGGGCGGGCGGATTCGATCTGGGCGGCCAGCCGTACGAGAAGGTCCTCGCGGCCTGTGGCGGCGACCAGCTGGACGCCGACGGGAAGGCCCGCGGCGGTCCTGTGCAGGGGCAGGGAGATGCTGGGCTGGCCGGTGGCGTTGAAGGCGGAGGTGTAGGAGACGGCGTGGGAGGTGCGGCCGAAGCCGGTGCTGAGGTCGTCAGGGGGCAGCCAGCCCAGCGGGAACGGCGGCACGCCGAGCGAGGGCGCGAGCAGCACGTCGAAGCCGGAGCGCCACCAGGCGGCCATGCGGCGGCGGAAGCCGTCCATCCACTGGACGGCCAGGACGTGCTCGACGGCGGTGCGTTGGGCGCCGGTCTCGGCCATGGCGCGGTTGCGTGGTTCCAGTTCGTCCAGGGACACGGGGCGGCCGCGCCACGCGCCGACGCTCTGGACTTCGGCGGCGACGTTCGCGGCGACGAGGGCGCCGAAGTGGTGGGGGAAGTCGGGGCTGCCGAGTTCGTCCGGGTGGCCGGGTTCGACGTGGTGGCCCAGGGACTCCAGCAGGTTCGCGGCACCGGTGACGGCGGCGGTCAGGTCCTCGTGCTCGGGTACGTCGCCGCGCGGGTGGCGGGTCACGAAGCCGACGCGCAGCCGTCCCGGATCGGCGCCGACCTCCTCGGCCAGCGGGCGGGGCAGCGCGGGCGCGGTGTAGGGGTCGCCCTCCTCCAGGCCGGCGATCAGGTCGAGCACGGCGGCGGTGTCTCTGACGGTCCTGGTGACCAGCCCGGCCACCGAGAAGCCGCTCCAGCCCTCGCCGCCCGACGGCCCATAGCTGGTGCGGCCTTTGGTGGGTTTGAGCCCCACCAGGCCGCACAGGGAGGCGGGGATGCGGATCGAGCCGCCGCCGTCGCTGGCCGACGCCACCGCGACCATCCCGGCCGCCACCGCCGCCGCTGAGCCGCCGCTGGAGCCGCCCGCCGAGTACGCGGGGTCGTAGGGATTGCGTGTGGGCCCGAACGCGACCGGCTCCGTGGTGATCGTGGTGCCGAACTCCGGCGTGCTGGTCCTGCCGAGGATCACGAACCCGGCCGCCTTCAGTTTGGCCACGCTGTAGGCGTCCGCGGCGATCCTGACGCCGTCCAGCGTGCGCGACCCGGCGTTGTACGGCTCGCCCTTCTCCGCCCAGCCAAGGTCCTTCAGCAGGATCGGCACCCCGCGAAACGGCGTGCCCTCGGGCAACTCGCCCGTCTCGGCCAGCGCGCGCTCGAACCGCCGGTGCACGACCGCGCCGATCTCCCCGTCGTGCTTGTCGATCTTCGCGATCGCCGCCTCGGTCAGCTCACGCGGCGAAACCCGCCCATCCCGTACGGCCAGCGCCTGCCCGACCGCGTCCAGCCGGAGGATCTCGTCCACAGGTTCTCCCTTAGCTGGCTTTCGGCGCCAGCGCGCGTACCGCCTGGTCGATGGAGATCTCGCCGCCGGGGACAGGCGCGAGCACGGGGGTGTCGAGCCCGTTGGCGACATACTCGCCGATCCTGGCCCGGCAGGTCGCGGCGTCGCCGTGCACGATCAGCGCGTCGACCACCTCGTCGGGGATGGCCTTGAGCGCGGCCTGCCGGTCGCCCGCCGCCCACGCCTCGTGCATCGGCCGCAGCACCTCACCGCGCCCCAGCCAGTCGTGGAAGGCGGCGTACGCGGGCACCGTCAGATAGGCCGCCAGCATCCAGCGCCCCATCTCGCGCACCCTGTCGGCGTCCTCGCTCACGCAGACGAACAACCGGGCGATCAGCTCGGTCTCCCCGCCCAGCTCGGCGCGGACCTTGCGCACGTCCTCCGGCGCGAGCCAGTTGGTGATCGCGCCGTCGGCCTCGCTCGCCGCCAGGTGCAGCATCCGGGGCCGCAGCGCGGCCAGCACGATCTTCGGCGCCACCCGGGGCGCCCGCTCCAGCTTGAAGCCCTTGACCTCGAACGTCTCGTACCGCTCCGACACCTTCTCCCCCGCGAGCGCTTCACGCAGGAAGCGCAGCGTGTCCCGGGTGCGCTGGTACGGCCGCGCGAACTCCACCGCGTTCCACCGCCCCACGACGGCCGGAGAGGACGAACCGATGCCGAGCACGAAGCGGTCCGGGGCGAGATCGGCCAGCGTGGCCGCCGACATGGCCAGCAGCCCGGGTCCGCGGGTGAAGACCGGGACGATGGCGCTGCCCAGCCGCAGCCCCGGCGCCCACTCCCCGGCCATGGCCAGCGGCATGAACCCGTCGGTCCCGTTGACCTCCGCCGACCAGGCGTCGGTGTAGCCGAGCGCGGGCAGTTCGGCGATCAACTCCTTCGACTCGGCCAGCGAGCGGTCGTAGAAGGGGATCGTCATGCCCCAGTTCTGTGTCATCGCACCCTCCAGCGTGTTAGGCCGACCATACCAACCAGCCGGTATGTACGCGCCACTTGATCGCGGTTAACCGCCTCCAGCGCTCTGACGTGCTAAAACATCCCCGTGAGACGAACCCGGCTGCTCGCGGCCGTAGTACTGACCGGCGGCCTGGCGATCCCCTTCCTGGCCTCCGTGATCGCCGTGGCGGCGGAGGACACCGGCCCCACCTGCACGCTCCCCGCCACGATGCTGCCGCTGTGCTCGGGCACGCCGGTCAAGCCCGCAGCTCATGCACGGCCCCGATGAAGTCCTTGGTGATCCCCCGCAGTCCAGGCAGATGGGACAGGCCCACGAGCCGGTCCACGAGCGGCACCGTCACCTCGATCAGCCGGTACGTGCGCTGACACCCCGGCGAGGTGTCGTGCACCCAGAACAGCACCATGCCCATCGACAGCAGCCACAGCAGCTCGGGCAGTTCCTCACGCAGCTCGGAGTCCATCTTGTCCCGCGAGCCCTCGACCACCTGCCGGTAGATCGCGATGCCCGCCTCCCTCGCGGGTGAGGACTGGGCGCTGAACGGGCTGAGCGGGTTCGTCGGCTCCGCCGCGTGCTTGAAGAACTTCACCGCGAACTCGTGGTACGGCTCGCTGACGCGTACCCACTCACCGAGCACACCGCTCAGCCGGGCCGCGAACGAGCGCTCCGTCGCGAGCAGCTCGCGGCAGGCCTCTTCGTGCTCCGTCTGGGCGCGGTCGTAGTAGGCCTGGATCAACGCCTCCTTGCTCGCGAAGTAGTAGTAGGCGTTACCCACGGATACCCCGGCCTCGGCCGCGATTGCCCGCATCGTCGTCGCATCGAAGCCGCGCTCCCGAAACAGTCTCAAGGCCGTCTCGACGATGACCTCTCGGGTGCTCTCCGATCCTCGGTTTCGGGGTTCGGACACCCTCGTCACTTTACGGGCAAGACCGCCTTTAGGTCATGGAGCCGCACGGTGATCGCCGCCACAAGGCAAAGATCGCTCTGAGGAAGGGGTCATCTGGTGTGAAGCGTGGGATTGATGTTTCTGGCGGGAGGGCTATTCCGCGAAAAGAGCATCGACATGTGGATACGTGGCAAGGTGCGGCTGATGGTCGTCGCACTCCTCGGCCTTGAGATCTCGATAATCGCATTGGCATCGGCCGCATCCGCTGCTTCGACAGGAGAAGCACGGAAGTCGCCGCCACCGGTAACGCGCACGTACGCGATCGAAGGAGGCGTTCACACCGGACACTGGTTCACGACGGCCGACCCCCCGAAGGTGAACCTGAAGCGGGTGAAGACCCGGCAGGCCGCCGTACGCATCTCGCACCACACAGCAGTGGGCCGCCTGAGGAACGCCGGCCTGCGCTGGAAGTCGACGGGCGGCTGCGCCAACCGGCGGCTGCGGTACTGCACCTCGCTGGACGCCGTCCGCACGGCCACGATCGCCAAGATCATCGAGCTGAAGCGGGACAGCGGCTGCAAGATCATGGTGACCGGCGGCACCGAGGCGGGCCACATGCCCGGCCGCTACAGCCACGAGCACGGCTACAAGCTGGACATCTCCTTGAGCCCATGCGTCGACCGGCACATCGCCACCAGCCACACCCGCGTGGGCACCCGTAGCGACGGCTCAGCCCTGTACCGCTCCTCAGACGGAACAGTCTTCGCCAAGGAGTCCGACCACTGGGACATCCTGTTCCGCTGACCAGAGCCAGAACCGGGCCCCACAGCCACCACACCGCCACGCCCGAGCCGCGCCCAGCCGAACCGACCGACCCGGACCCATACCGGCCCGGACCCGTACCGGCCCCCCAACGCTTGTCAGCGCCGGTACGGCGAGCACCCGGACGGCGGGACCCGGCGCAACGCGCACGGCGCCCAGCCGGAGCCCGCGGGACCCGGTCAAGAGGGCCTTGTGACGGCGGGGACCACGTCCGACGTGAGAAGCGCCCGATGACCGGGGGCAACCCACGCCGGACGGAGGCGGATCCGGCGGCCTCGCCGTAACTTAGAGAGGCTAAAAGCGCCTCGCCGTAACAGAAAAGCCCTAACAGAAGAACTAGAGCTCGGCAGCCACCAGCTCGGCGATTTCGGCGGCGTTGAGAGCCGCCCCCTTGCGCAGGTTGTCGCCGCAGACGAACAGGTCCAGCGTATTGGGGAAGTCGATCGCCTGCCGGACCCGTCCCACATACGTGGGATCCGTGCCGACCACCTCAAGCGGCGTCGGCCACACCCCGTTGGCCGGGTCGTCCACCAGCACCACCGTCGGCGCCGCGGTGAGCACGCGGTGCGCGCCCGCCACCGTCACCTCGCGCTCGAAGCGCGCGTGCACCGCCAGCGAGTGCGTCGTGATCACCGGCACCCGCACGCAGGTCGCGGAGACCTTCAGCGAGGGGATGCCGAGGATCTTGCGGGACTCGTTGCGGAGCTTGAGCTCCTCGGACGCCCAGCCGTCCTCCTTGAGCGAGCCCGCCCACGGCACCACGTTGAACGCGAGCGGCGCAGGGAACGGCGAGTCGGCGGGCAGCTTCTTGTCGAGGACCTGGCGTACGTCACCGGCCACCTGGCCGATGTTGCGGTCTCCGGCCAGCGCCTCGATCTCGTCGTAGAGCCGGGCCGAACCCGCCACTCCCGCACCGGACGCCGCCTGGTAGGACGCGACGACGAGCTCCTGGAGGCCGTACTCGGCGTGCAGGGCGCCCATCGCGGCCATCATCGACAGCGTGGTGCAGTTGGGGGTGGAGATGATGTTGCGCGGCCGCCGGCGGGCGTCGAGGGGGTTCACCTCGGGGACGACGAGCGGGACGTCCGCCTGCATGCGGAACGTGCCGGACTTGTCGATCGCGATCGCGCCGCGCTCGGCCGCGACCGGCACCCACTCGGCCGACACCTCGTCGGGCACGTCGAAGATGGCGATGTCGATGCCGTCGAAGACCTCGGGCGCCAGCGCCTGGACGACGACGTCCTCGCCACGGACCTTCAGCACCTTCCCGGCGCTGCGCGGGGAGGCCACGAGGCGGATCTCGCCCCAGATGTCCGCCCGGTTGGAGACGATGTCGCGCATGACGGTGCCGACCGCACCCGTCGCGCCCACGAGTGCGAGATTAGGCCTGCTCATCTGCCACTTCCTCCGTACACCACTGCTTCCACCTGGTCTGCGTCAAGGTCGAACGCCCGGTGGGCGGCGGCCACGGCCGCGTCCACACCTTCCTGCTCGACGATCACCGAGATGCGGATCTCCGACGTGGAGATCATCTCGATGTTGACCCCCGCGTCGGCGAGGGCCGCGAAGAACGTCGCGGTCACGCCGGGGTGCGAGCGCATGCCCGCGCCGATCAGCGAGACCTTGCCGATCTGGTCATCGAACAGCAGCGACTCGAAGCCGACCTTGTCCTGGATCTTCTTCAGCGACGTCAGCGCCGTCGAGGCGTCCGTCGTGGGAAGCGTGAAGGAGATGTCGGTACGGCCCGTCGCCGCGGCCGAGACGTTCTGCACGATCATGTCGATGTTGATCTCGGCGTCGGCCAGGGTTTTGAAGATGTGGGCAGCCTCGCCGACCTTGTCGGGAACCCCGACAACGGTGATCTTGGCCTCGCTCCGGTCGTGCGCGACGCCGGAGATGATCGGCTGCTCCATCTCGGTTCCTTCACTCGCTTCGTTCGGGGTGTAAGGGTCGGACACGACCCACGTGCCTTCCTTGGTGCTGAAAGAGCTGCGTACGTGGATCGGCAGGTTGAAGCGGCGAGCATACTCGACACACCGGAGGTGCAGAATCTTCGCGCCGCACGCCGCCATCTCCATCATCTCCTCGTAGGAGATCTTGGGGATCTTTCTGGCTGCGGGCACGATCCTGGGGTCGGCGGTGAAGATGCCGTCGACGTCGGTGTAGATCTCGCAGACGTCGGCCTCCAGGGAGGCCGCCAGCGCCACCGCGGTGGTGTCGGAGCCGCCCCTGCCGAGGGTGGTGATGTCCTTGGTGTCCTGCGAGACGCCCTGGAACCCGGCCACGATCGCGATGCGGCCGTGGTCGAGCGCCTCACGTATACGGCCCGGCGTCACGTCGATGATGCGCGCGTTGCCATGGGAGGAGGTGGTGATCACACCCGCCTGCGATCCGGTGAACGAACGCGCCTCATGGCCCAGGTTGGCGATCGCCATCGCCAGCAAGGCCATCGAGATGCGCTCGCCCGAGGTCAGCAGCATGTCGAGCTCACGGCCCGGCGGCAGCGGCGACACCTGCTCGGCCAGGTCGAGCAGCTCATCCGTCGTGTCGCCCATGGCAGAAACGATCACGACCACGTCGTTGCCGGCTTTTTTCGTCGCGACGATCCGCTGCGCGACCCGCTTGATGCAGGACGCGTCGGCGACGGACGAACCACCGTACTTTTGCACAACGAGCGCCACGAGAGTCTCCCGGTCTGGACTGTGAGCTGCCAGTCTACCGACGAGCCTCCGTGACACCGCTGGGCCGGACCACTATGTGGACAGGGCCTCTTCAGCCACGTCCAGCCGCGTGTGCGCGGCGAGCGCCTGAAGTGCGCGCATGGCCGCGCCCGCGTGGTTGCCCCAGGTGTTGAAGTACGAGTACTGCCACCACCACAGCGCCTCGTGCGGACGGCCCGCCTCGAAGTGCCGCAGCCCGTGGATCAGGTCGGCCGCGACCGCGGTCAGGTCGTCCGAGAGCCGGTACGGCGTGACCGCCGTGTCCTTGTAAGGGTCGAAGACCTCGGCGTAGTCGTCGACCGCGCCCAGCAGCTCGGCCAGCGCCGTACGCACGCCGTCGATGTCCGGATCCTCGCTCAGCGGCGGCTCCCAGTTGCCGGCCAGGATCACGTCCTGGCTGGCGCCCAGTTTCGCGCCCGCGAGGCTCACCTGCGCCACCTCGACCAGCAGCAACGACCAGATGCCGTCGCCGCCCTCGCCGCCCGCGACCCTGGTCAGGCCGTCGACGTAGTTCTGTGCGTGTCCAGCGATCTCATCAGCGAGAGCGCTCCACTGGTCAGACATCCAGCAGCCTCCGTCCTTCGAACGCGCGGCCCAAGGTGACCTCGTCGGCGTACTCGAGATCACCGCCCACAGGCAGACCGCTGGCCAGTCGTGTCACCTTGATGCCCATCGGCTTGACCAGACGGGCGAGGTAGGTCGCCGTCGCCTCCCCCTCGAGGTTGGGGTCGGTGGCGAGGATGAGCTCGGTCACCCGGCCGTCGGCCAGGCGGGTCATGAGCTCACGGATGCGCAGATCGTCGGGGCCCACCCCGTCGATCGGGCTGATCGCGCCGCCCAGCACGTGGTAGGTGCCGCGGAACTCGCGCGTCTTCTCGATCGCGACGACGTCCTTGGACTCCTCCACCACGCAGATCACGTGGGTGTCCCGGCGGGGATCACGGCAGATACGGCACTCTTCCTCGGCGGCGACGTTGCCGCACGTACCGCAGAAGCGCACCTTCTCCTTGACCTCGAGCAAGGCGTGCGCCAGCCGCTTCACGTCTGCGGGATCGGCCGCGAGCAGGTGGAAGGCGATCCGCTGCGCGCTTTTGGGACCGACGCCGGGCAGCAGCCCGAGTTCGTCGATCAGGTTCTGGACGACCCCTTCGTACATGGCCTAGAACCCCGGCAACTGTCCGAGACCGCCGCCGCCCAGTCCCTGGGCCAGCGGGCCGAGCTTCTCCTGCTGCAGCTCGTCGGCCGCGCGGAAGGCGTCTCGGACGGCGGCGATCACCAGGTCCGCGATCGTGTCGGCGGTGTCCTGCGCGTCGCCGGCGTCGATGACGCTCGGGTCGATCTTCAGCTCGAGCAGCTCACGTGCCCCGTTGACCACGGCGGTGACCATGCCGCCACCCGCCGAGCCCTCGACCTGCGCGTCGTTGAGCTCCTGTTGGGCGCTCGCGAGCTGCTGCTGCATGAGCTGTGCCTGCTCCAGCAGCTGCTGCAGGTTGACATCCCCTGGATTCACCTTCGTGCGCTCCTCATGGCTCCGCGTCGTTGACTGCCACGAGCCTACGGTGTTTGGGCGCAGTCCCGCACTGCGGAGAGCAGGTGTTTCCGTTTGATGGCCGGGTCCCGGCCCCCCTCCAGCGTCCGGGACCCGGCCAGCACGCCGGCCGGAGCGGCCGCACCACGCCGACGTTTCAGTGGAGGACGCTAGCGGCGGCAACGTTGCACACAGGTTGCGATCGTTCAATCACCCTGTGCAATCCCCTGAACGGCTTGCGCTGGGAACCCTTGACCGCGAGGGTGATTCATAGGGGTTGACTACTTGGAGTGGCCGATGAGTTACGCCAGTCTCGATGCGTACTCCCGCAAACTGCGCGGGGCCCATGAAGCCGCATGGACGGGCGCCACCTTGCCGGAGGGCGCTCCACGTCGGCTGATCTCGGCGTCATGGGAGCGATCCATCGAAGCCGGCGTCGATCCGGAGAACGCCGCCGCGCCGCTCGTCTACGACGTGTCCCGCATCAACGACGTCCGCGAGTCGCACCCGCTGCAGCCGCTGCTGCCGCTCCTGGCCGGCACGCTCACCACCATGGCCGACGCGAGCGGCCACGTCGCCATCATCACCGACGGTGATGGCAACATCCTGTGGCGCGATGGCAACCGCACGATGATGCGCCGCGCCGACCGCGTCGGCCTCGCCGACGGGCACAAATGGTCAGAGGGCAGCGTGGGCACCAACGGCATCGGCACCGCCCTCGCCGACCGCACGCCCGTGCACGTCTACTCGGAAGAGCACCTGATGCGGGTCCTGCACGTCTGGTCGTGCAGCGCCGCCCCGATCGTCGACCCCGACACCGACGAGGTGCTCGGCATCGTCGACATCAGCGGCACCGCCCCCAGCCTCCACCCCGCCACCGTCGCCCTGGTGACCGCCACCGCGAAGCTCGCCGAGTCACAGCTCACCGTCCGCATGTACGAGCGCGACGAGCGCCTGCGCCGCCGCTTCGACGGGCTGCGCGACCACGCCGGCATCCTGGTCACCGCCACCGGCCGGGTCATCGCCGGCGATCCCGGCGGGCTGCTCGGCGAGCGCATCGCCCGGCCCGCCGCCGGTGGCCGCTACGTCCTTCCCGGCGGGCGCGCCGTACTCCTGGAGCCCTTCCACGACGGCTACCTCCTGCGCGTCACCACGGAGAGCGCGCCGCCCACGCTCCAGCTCACCTTCCTCGGCGAGGGTCAGCCCACCGCCCGCCTCGGCGGGCGGCACCTCGCGCTGTCCCTGCGCCACGCCGAGATCCTCGCCCTGCTCGCGCTTCACCCCCGCGGCCTGACGGCCGAACAACTCTGCTTCTACCTGTACGGCGACGCCGGCAACCCGGTCACCATCCGCGCCGAGATCCACCGGCTCCGCTCCCAGCTCGGGGACACCGTCGGCGCGAAGCCGTACCGGCTGACCTCCCCCGTCGAAGCCGATTTCGTCGAGCTGCGCAGCCTCCTGGCCGCCGGCGACCCCTCAGCCGTCGCCCGCGCCTACCCGGGCCCGCTGCTGCCCCGCTCGGAGTCCCCGGAACTGCGCAGGGCCCGGGACGAGCTCGAAGTCCAGGTACGCGCGAGCCTGCTCCGCAGCGGCTCACCGGAAGACCTGTGGATCTACGCGCAGACCGCGAACGGGCGCGACGACATGCAGATCCTGGAACGGCTCAGCACCACCCTGCCCACCACCGACCCCCGGGCGATCACCGCGCGGATCCGCCTGCGCTCGCCCTGACCGGTTACGTGTGGTCGATCTCGCCGATGACCTGGGCGCCGAGTTCGCGTTGGAGCAGGGCCATGCCGCCCACGGCGTCGAGGTCGGCGTCGGCGTCGTTGAGCGGGTCCACCTCGTCGGAGTCGGCGCTCTTGCTCCGGCTCGGCACCGCGTCCGGCCAGGCGGAGGCGCCGCCCTGGCGGGGCTTGGGGGCCCGCGGGCCCGACTGGGCCGCCGCCTGAGCGGCCGAACGGGCCGCCGCCATGCCGCCACCGGTCTTCACCGCGGCCGCCTGGCCGGGATCGGGCATCGGCGGCGAACCCGGGCTCATGTCGTCGGGCGCGTCGGGCCACGACTCGTCCGTGGTCGCCCTCGCCGAGCCGGCGGCGTCCTCGGCCGCCGGGGCCTGTGCCTGGGGCGGATTGTCAGGCGCGGTGGGGCCCGGCTGGCTCGGTGCGCTCTGGTCGGGGGACGGCTGGGGGCTGGTCTGGTTGCCAGGGTTGCCCTGCTGGGTGGCAGGAGGGCTCGGCGCGTCGCCGCCCTGCGGACTGGGATTGCCGCCCTGCTGACCCGGGTTGCCGCCCTGCGGACCGGGGTTGCCGCTCTGCTGACTCGGGTTGCCGCTCTGCGGGCCGGGGCGTCCGCCTTGGGGGGCGCCACCGCGGCCGCCGGGGGCCGGTGAGCCGCCGACCACCGCTTCCACCCGCCACTTGCCACCGAGGACATCGCCCAAGGCGCTGGCGACGACGGCGTCCTTGCCGCCGCCGGTGAAGTTCTTCATCGCGCCGACCTGGGCGAAGCCGAGCGTGACAATGTTGCCCTCGACGCCCACGACCTGCGCGTTGGTGCTGACGTTCGCCCAGACGACGATGCTCCGCTGCTTCAGCGCCGCCAGTACGGCAGGCCACTGCGACAGAATCGCCCCAGGCCCACCGGCCGCCGCTTGCCCAGTAGCCATGCCACCGGCGTCCGCGACAGCCGACCCGCCGTCGGTCGCATCGGCGCTACCACCGGCCGTGCCATCACCCGCATGCCCCCCGGCCGACCCGCCAGGCGTTCCCGCCGGACTGCCGGACGCTCCCGTGGAATCACCGGATACGACCGCCGCACCACCGGACACGACCGCCGAGCCACCGGGCATGCCCGTGCCACCGGTGCCGGGCCGCACCGCGTCAGGCCAATCGCCACCCCCCGCACCGGGGCTCGCGCCGCCCGGGTTGCCTGAGGCCCCCTGAGCCGCGCCATGACCCACGGCGGCCGCGCCACCCGCCCCAACCCCACCGGAGACCGCTCCAGCGCTGCCGGAGGCACCCGGGTGACCGGAGGCGCCTGCCGTACCGGAGGAAGGGGGGGTGCGAGCGGCCATCTGGGCGACCACGCCGCCGCGCTCCAGGCGCTCCAGGCGGGCCAGCAGCGCTTCCTCGCCCGCCGCCGCGCCCGGCAGCAGCACGCGCGCGCACATGAGCTCCAGCAGCAACCTCGGCGACGTGGCGCCGCGCATCTCGGTGAGGCCCGCGTTGAAGACCTCGGCGGCGCGGGTGAGCTCGGCCGGGCCCAGGGAGGCTGCCTGGAGCACCAGGCGCTCGAGTTCGTCGGCGGGGCGGTCGAGCAGGCCGCTGGACGCGGCTTCTGGAACGTTGGCGAGGATGACCAGGTCGCGGAAACGTTCGAGGAGGTCGGCGGCGAAGCGGCGCGGGTCGTGGCCGCCCTCGATGACGCGGTTGACCGCGCCGAAGACCTTGGCCCCGTCGCGTTCGGCGAAGGCGCCGATGACCTCGTCGAGCAGGTCGCCGTCGGTGTAGCCGAGCAGGGAGACGGCCTTGGCGTAGGTGACGCCGTCGTCCTCGGCGCCCGAGAGCAACTGGTCGAGGATGGACAGCGAGTCACGCGCCGAACCCGCGCCCGCGCGCACGACGAGCGGCAGCGCGGTGGGCTCGAAGGGGACGTTCTCGGAGCTGAGGATCTCCTCCAGCAGCGCCCGGAGCGTCGCGGGCGGCATCAGCCGGAAGGGATAGTGGTGGGTACGCGACTTGATCGTGCCGATGACCTTTTCCGGCTCGGTCGTCGCGAAGATGAACTTCAGGTGCGGCGGTGGCTCTTCGACGAGTTTCAGCAGCGCGTTGAAACCCTCGCGGGTCACCATGTGCGCCTCGTCGATGATGTAGATCTTGTAACGCGCGGACACGGGGGCGAAGAACGCCCTCTCCCGCAGGTCGCGCGCGTCGTCCACGCCTCCGTGGGAGGCGGCGTCGATCTCGATCACGTCGAGGTGGCCGGGCCCGGTGGCGGACAGCGCCACGCACGACTCGCATTCACCGCAGGGGTCGGGAGTCGGGCCCTTCTCGCAGTTGAGGCTTCTCGCCAGGATTCGGGCACTGGAGGTCTTGCCGCATCCGCGCGGCCCGCTGAACAGGTACGCGTGGTTGATCCGGCCCATGCGCAGCGCCTGGCGCAACGGCTCCGTGACGTGATCCTGCCCCTTGACCTCCGCGAAGGTCCCGGGGCGGTACTTGCGGTAAAGCGCAAGGCTCATGCGACCATCCCGCCTGCAGGGGGCTCCCAACGAAGAGACCCCCCGCACACCCGCCAGAGCCCGCTTATCCTTGCTGCCTTCCGGCCCTGGGGAGGTTCACAGGATGACGCCGCGCGAGGGGTCCTTGGACAGTCTAGCCACAACCGGCAGTGCTTGTTGCAGCGAAATCGTGGTCTCCAGAGCGCCGGGAGTCCGGTAAGCTCATCCGCGGAGGATTCGCCTAGTGGCCGAGGGCGCACGCTTGGAAAGCGTGTATAGGGCAACCTATCAGGGGTTCAAATCCCCTATCCTCCGCTCAGCCTGGAGAGGTTGTGCCGTGATCGGCGGCACAACCTCTTTTTGCTTTGGGGCGGATGTTCAGATCTGGTTGATGCGGACCATGTTGCCCGCCGGGTCGCGGAAGGCGCAGTCGCGCAGGCCGTACGGCTGGTCGGCCGGTTCCTGGACGACGTCGGCCCCGGCGGCCTGGACGCGCTCGAAGGTGGCGGCCAGGTCGGAGGTGGCCAGGACGATGCCCGCGTAGCTGCCCTTGGCCATCAGTTCGGCGATCGTGCGGCGCTCGTCGTCGCTGAGGCCCGGGTCGCTGCCGGGCGGTTCGAGGACGATCGACGTCTCCGGCTGGCCCGGCGGCCCGACCGTGATCCAGCGCATGCCCTCGTAGCCCACGTCCTTGCGTACCTCGAAGCCCAGCGCGTCGCGGTAGAAGGCGAGCGACTTCTCAGGGTCGTCGGCGGGCAGGAATGTCAGGTGAATCGTGAGGTTCATGCACCTCACGGTAGGTCGGCACGCGCGGCGGCCGCTTCTCGATTCCTGATCGGTCGCATGATCCGCTTGGCGACGCACGCGGGGATGCCCTCGGCGTCCTTGGCGGCCAGGCGGCGGTAGGTGCTCGGCGACATGCCGACCAGTTCGGAAAACCGGGTGCTGAACGTGCCCAGCGACGAACAGCCCACCGCGAAGCAGACCTTGGTGACGGACAGGTCGCC
This sequence comes from Nonomuraea sp. NPDC059007, assembly GCF_042740555.1. Lineage (NCBI taxonomy): Bacteria > Bacillati > Actinomycetota > Actinomycetes > Streptosporangiales > Streptosporangiaceae > Nonomuraea > Nonomuraea sp. NPDC059007. Next base: position 88,234 of record NZ_JBHYJD010000017.1, read on the forward strand.
GCGCCGCAGAAGGGTCATGGCTCGTTCGATGCGCCGGGTCATCAGGTAGCTGTAGGGCGATTCGCCGTAGACGGCGCGGAACTCCCTGCTGAGGTGCCCGGCCGAGATGTGCGCGCCGCGCGCCAGCGCCTGTACGTCCAGGGGCTGCGCGTAGTCGCGGTCGATCCGGTCACGTACGCGGCGCAGCAGGACGAGCTCGCGCAGGCGCGGGTCGGATCTGCCGGTCACGGCTACCAGCCTGCCCTGCGGACCGGCGCGCTGTCCACGCGATCCCCTTTGCGTGGGAGTGGTCTCCCCCGTCCGGGGGAGGGATCGCGCGGCCCGCCTGCCTACGTTCGGGGGCATGGCGATGATGCGCTGGCCGGCGTACACGATGACCGTGTTGTTTCTCGGGTACGGCGCCGGCAAGGCGGTGTTCGCGGCCCAGGGGAAGCTGGGGTTCCCCGGTGGGCCGGTGGTGCCCGCCGAGGAGTACGCGCGCTATGCCCGTGACGTGATGAACGTCTCCATGGCGCAGTGGTTCGCCGCCGCCAACGGGCTGATCGGTGCGGCGCTCTTCATGGCCACGGTGACCGGGGTGGGGCGCCGGGTGCCGCGGCCGCTGATGCTGGCGGTGCTCGGGGTCGCGTTCCTCGGCGTCGGGGCGGGCATGGTGGTCATGATCGCGGACGGGTTCCTCGGGCTGGGCGTGGGCTGGCAGTGGTACCACGGCGTGCTCGGGATCGTGGTGCTCGGCCTGATGGCCGCGACGGTCTGGTCCTACGCGCGGGCGACCCGGCGCGCAGGACCGGCCGGCTAGACGTTCTCCGGCGCCAGGAAGCTTGGGGCGCCGGAGTCGCGCGCGGAGGCCGCGGCGGACAGACGGGCGAAGGCGTGCGGACGGAGCAGTTCGGCGGCGGTTTCCATGGGGAAGAAGCCGTAGTCGTCGAGTTCCTCGGCCTGCAGGGTGATCGGGGTGCCGGGGTCGAGGGTGCCGCAGTCGAACATGAAGTGCACCGACGGCAGCGGGCAGGTGTCCAGGGGCATGAGCCACTGGGTCACCAGCAGGCTGCCGGGCGTGGTGGTGAGGCCGAGTTCCTCCGCCACCTCACGGGCACAGGCCTGCGAGGGGTGCTCGCCCTCGTCGATCAGGCCTCCGGCGAAGTTCCAGTGGTCGCGGTAGTTGGGCTTGACCAGGAGTACGCGCCCCCGAGGGTCCGTGATGTAGGCCGCGGCGGCGGCGACGAGCTTGTTCACCGACATCCAGAAGTCATCCACGCGATCACCCTAGGCCTCAGGCGACGACCGCCTTGGTGCGGTCGGTGGCCATGTGGACGGCCATGGCGCCGAGGACGGTGCCGGTCACGTACCGCTGGATGCGCACCCAGCGCGGGTGCGTCGCGAGGAATGCCGCCAGCGCCCCCGCCGACAGCGCGATCAGCGCGTTGACCAGCGTGCCGATGAAGATCTGCACGGACCCCAGCGCGAGGCTCTGCAGGAGCACATGTCCCATCGACGGGTCGATGAACTGCGGCAGCAGCGAAAGATACAGGATCGCGATCTTCGGATTGAGCAGGCAGGTGAGCAGACCCATGGCGAAGAGCCTGCGCGGCCGCTCGACGGGCAGCTCACGGGCCTCGAACGCGGAGGCGCCGCCGGGCTTGATGGTGTTCCAGGCCAGCCACAGCAGGTACGCCGCGCCGGCCAGCTTCAACGCCGTATAGGCGGCGGGCACGTAGGCGAACAGAGCGGTCAGACCCAAACACGTCGCCGTCAGATAGACGGTGAAGCCGAGCGCCACGCCCGTGAGAGAGATCAGACCGGCGCGCCGGCCTTGGGTGATCGACCGCGAGACCAGGTAGATCATGTTCGGGCCGGGCGTCAGCACCATGCCCAGCGAAACCAGTGCAATTCCCACCAAACCAGCTGTCACCCCACAAGGGTAACCTGGTGCCAGAAATGGCTGATTACGGAGCGTATTCGGGCTGCTACCCGGGAAGTCGTCTCACATGCAGTTCGACGATGACGCGAAGCTCGACCCGTCCGAGATCGAGGACGTACGAGCGACCGGCCCGAAGCAGGGCGGCGGCGGAGGGATGCTGCCGGCCGGATGCGCGTCGCTGCCGATCAGCGGCAAGGGCGGCGGCTGCCTGCTGATCATCCTGGCGGTGGCGGCGCTGTTCGTGTTCAAGATCGTCCCGTCCCCGTTCACCGGCGACCAGCAGCAACCGCAGGGAGGCGGGCAGGCGCCGCCCGCGCCGGCCGCCACGCCCAGCGGGAACCTGGCCGAGCGCTGCAAGACCGGCGCCGACGCCGACCAGTCCGAGGACTGCCGCATCGTCGGCATCGTCAACAGCATCCAGACGTACTGGAAGCAGGCCTTCGCCGCGCGCGGCGGCGGCGCCTACACCCCGGCCAAGACGGTGCTCTTCTCCCGGGCCGTCAACACCGCCTGCGGCGCGGCCGACTCCGCGGTGGGCCCCTTCTACTGCCCCCGCGACCGCAAGGTCTACCTCGACCTCACGTTCTTCAACACCCTCCAGCGCGACTACGGCGCCGAAGGCGGGCCTTTCGCCCAGGCCTACGTCATCGCCCACGAGTACGGTCACCACGTCCAGAACCTCCTGGGCACCATGAACCGGGTCGGCAACAGCCGCCAGGGCGCGAGCAGCGGAGCCGTACGCCTGGAACTGCAGGCCGACTGCTACGCCGGGGTCTGGGCGAACAACGCCGTCAAGACCGGCTTCTACAGCCAGCCGTTCACCCAGGCCGACATCGACCAGGCCCTCAGCGCGGCCGCCGCGGTCGGCGACGACAGCATCCAGCGCAAGGTCCAGGGCCGGGTGACGCCCGACGCGTTCACCCACGGCACCTCACAGCAGCGCGAGAAGTGGTTCACGGTCGGCTACCAGAGCGGTGACCCCAAGCGTTGCGACACGTTCACCGGAGCGATCTGAGGGCTTTCCCCGGCGGCCACACCGCCGGTGTTCGCGGCGAATGCGACGCGCGCCGACCTGGGCCGACGGCGGTGGAGAGCGCAAGAAATCGGATTCTCTCCTAAAATCAATGGGTGATCTTTAAGTTGGTCGGCGACGGACGTCCTTATCCCGAACATGGTCTGACGCACCGCGAGTGGGCGCAGATACCACCGCGGCAGGTCCGGCTCGACTCGCTGGTCACCACCAAAGCCATGCTCGACCTGCACTCGCTGCTGGCCGCCGACTCGACGTTCTACGGCGACCTGTTCCCGCACGTGGTCCAGTGGCAGGGCGAGCTCTACCTGGAGGACGGCCTGCACAGGGCGCTGCGCGCCGCGCTGCACCAGCGGTCCATCCTGCACGCCAGGGTCCTCGAACTGCCCCCGAGCTGACGCTCAGCGACGGTAGTACGGCTTCGCCTTGACGCTCGCGTAGCGCTGCCAGAGGCCGCCGTTGTCCTGGAAGTCGTACCAGGCGTCCTCAAGGCGGTCGTCCACGACGTTGCAGGTGCTGGTGCGGGAGTGGCCGCGCTTGATCGGGCCCACGTAGATGGTGCCCTTGCCGACGTACCGGCCGTTGATGTGCAGGCGGCAGGTCCCGCCCACCCAGGCGATGTTGCGACGGCTGTTGTTGACGACCTTGATGCGGATCGCGCAGGCCGATTCGCACCATCCGAAACTGAGCTTCAGCCGCACCGGCGCGGCCGCCGCCTGGGCCGGTGCCGCGACGAGCGTCCCGGCCAGGGCCAGGCCGGAGACGAGCGCGATCAGACGTTTCACGAAAAACCCCCGGTAAAGAAACAGTCAAGTCGGGCCATGATCACACGTCATCGCGGACGGTCACAAGAAACGTGAAGAGGCGACCCGTACGGGCCGCTCACCGCCGCGGCCACCTTCCGTGGCTCGCCTACCGTTCGCCGATGCGATCGACAACGCCGACCACATCGGAGAGGGCGATGGTGCCGCCACCGGGAGCACCCTTGTTCTGGTGCGTACGAGAGTCCAGACAGGAATCCCGGTTATCGCACATGATCCACAATCGTCCGCTGCCGACGCTCGCGCTAAAGGAGAAGTCCGCGGTATCTCCCACTGCGTATGGCTCGTCGAGCGGCTTTCCATCCACCTGGATTTTGCCCGAACTGGTGCAGCACTCCACGGAGGTTCCGGGCGTTCCAATGATGCGGGAGACCGCGGTGACCTCGCCGTCTTCCGGGTTCTCGCGCCAGGCCGGCGGCTCGCGATAGACGATGATATCGCCGATCTTCGGCACGTAATCGTCGCCGACCAAGCTGGCGGAGAAGCGTTCACCATCCTTGATGGTCGGTTCCATCGAGATGCTGGCGGCCGTATAGCTCTTCGAACCCAGCACCCTGTCAACAACCCCGCACCCCGATGTTGCCCACGCAACCATCAGGGCAGCGCCGATTAACTTCCCCAATGCCCGCATAACAGCAATTGTTCCTGAAGAGTCAGGCCGACGTGTTCATTTTCGATCATTTACCCGCCGGCTCCTTGTGCTTCCCCCGACGTCCACCCCTCCCCGCCGGCGTTTGTGCGGTGATCGAGGGCCCGGACCAGCCGTTCCATCGGCCTCGTCGCACGGATGCCGAATCCCTCTTGGCCACGATCTGGTCGTTCTTCCGTGGGAGCCACCGGCCTCCGCGCGGCCCCTGGTGTGACCGTTTCCTGGAGACACAAAGAGCCGCCGACCTGTACACACAGGTCAACGGCTCTTTTGGTGCGGTGGTGGTGGGATTTGAACCCACGGATGAGTTGCCCCATCACACGCTTTCGAGGCGTGCGCCCTCGGCCACTAGGCGACACCACCGCCGATGAGCTTACCGGATCCGCCGAGTGGCGAAGAACTCCTTAAGTACCGCGGAACACTCATCCGCGAGCACGCCCATGACGACCTCGGGGCGGTGGTTGAGGCGGCGGTCCCTGACGACGTCCCACAGGGAACCCACGGCGCCGCCCTTCGGATCCACCGCGCCGTACACGATCCGGTCCACCCGGGCCAGCACAGCGGCGCCCGCGCACATGGTGCACGGCTCCAGGGTGACCACGAGCGTGCAGCCGGTCAGGCGCCAGGAGCCGCGTGCCGTGGCGGCCCGCCGTACGGCGAGGATCTCGGCGTGGGCGGTGGGGTCGGCGCTCGCCTCGCGGTCGTTGCCCGCGCGGGACAGGACCTCGCCCTCGGCGGAGAGGATCACGGCGCCCACGGGGACCTCGCCGCGTGCCCCGGCCTGCCGGGCCTCCTGGAGTGCCAGGCGCATGGCGGCCGCGTGGGTCAACGCAGGCGGTCCAGTTCGTCGGCGAAGGCCAGGCGCTCGGCGATGACCGACAGGACGTCGGCGGGCAGCACGCCCTCCTCCATGCTGAGCTCCAGGAGTTCCTCGGAGCTGACGCCGAGGTCGCTCAGCAGCTCGAAGTCGCCGGACGGCTTCACGCCGAGCCCGTTGCCCTCCTTCTCCGGCGCGACACCGGCGAACTCGGCGAACAGCTCGCCGAGGGTGTCGGTCAGGCCGGCGTGCGCGTCGGACAGGAAGACGCGCGGCTCCTCCTCGCCCGTGTAGCGGGCGATGGCGAACCACTCGTCCTCGACCTCGACGCACAGCAGCGCCAGCTCATCGCCGGCCAGGCCCAGACTCTCCTGTACGGCGTCGCCGAGATCGTCGACGAACTCGGCCGCGCTGAGGTCGACCTCGGCACCGCTCCAGCCGTCCTCGGTCCTGACGAAAGCCGCAGAGAAGGTGTTAGAGGCCATCCCGAACTCCCGTGAGTCAGCCGAAGACCGATTCGATGGCGCGCTCGAACGGCTCGGAGAATCCGAGTCGCCCGGCGATGCTGGACAGGACGTCTTCGGGCAGCAGGTCGATGTCGCCGGACAGGATGCCCAGCTCCATCTCGTCGAGCCCGAGGTCGGCGAAGATCGACAGGTCGCCCGCGGGCAGCACCGTGTCCTCGTCCTGGAGGATCTCGTCGAGCTCATCCTCGTCGGGGATCGGGACGTCGATGTATTCGAGGACCTGCTGGGCGAGCGGGAAATCCCAGGAGGCGGCGATGTCGGACAGGAAGACATCGACCCGCTCTCCGAGAACGCGCAGCGCCACGAAGAACTCATCCCCAACGGCGACCAGGCCAATCGTGCCGCTCTCGCTCGGCTGCTGGCGTAGCGAGTGGATCAGCCCGTGCAGGTCGGAGGTGAGCCCGATAGGAAGTAGTTCGGCGTCCCAGCAGCCGTCCTCGCGGTAGACCACGACGGCAAAATCAAGGGCGTCTTCGTCTGCCATCGTCCATCCACCCGATCCCTGACCTGACGGCCACTAGTAGGGCACCCAATCGTTCCAGACGTGCCTACCCGCCGTGGGCGGCTCCGACCAAATTGTGATCAAAACCAGTTCCGCGACGTGCCGGTACGTTCCACACAAGATAGCGTTGTCCCTTATGGAAACCCTCGTCGTCGATCATCCCTTGGTGGCGCACAAGCTCACCGCGCTGCGGGATGTCCGCACCGACTCGCCGACGTTCCGCAGGCTCGCGGACGAACTGGTGACTCTGCTCGCGTACGAGGCCACTCGTGACGTCCGGGTGACCGACGTCACGGTGCGCACGCCCGTCGCCGAGGCCCATGGTGTACGACTGGCGCGGCCGTACCCGCTGGTGGTCCCGATCCTGCGGGCCGGGCTCGGCATGCTGGAGGGCATGACGCGGCTGCTGCCCACGGCGGAGGTCGGTTTCCTCGGCATGATCCGCAACGAGTCGACGCTCCAGGCGGAGACCTACGCCACCCGGCTGCCCGACGACCTGTCCGGCCGGCAGTGCTACGTCGTGGACCCGATGCTGGCCACCGGCGGCACGCTGGCGGCGGCGATCCAGTTTCTGTTCGACCGGGGCGCGGTCGACGTGACGGCGCTCTGCCTCCTGGCGGCGCCGGAGGGCCTGGCGCACATGGACAAGGTGTTCGCCAATTCCGGCAAGCCCATCCGCTTGGTAACGGCCGCTCTTGACGAGCGGCTGAACGAGAACGGCTACATCGTGCCCGGCCTCGGGGACGCCGGCGACCGTCTCTACGGCGTGGTCTGAGAACCTCTTTCCCTCTCCATGGACCTGCTCTTCGTTACATACTGTGTTTGTGTGGGTACGAAGAGTAAGGAAGCCGTCCCATTTTCCGGGATGCGGGCGTGAGGGAGCACGATGAGCGATCGCACCGAAGCCGATCCGAGTCCGTACGCGGACGTCGAGACGGCGCTGCGCGACGAGTTCGCCGGCGTCCACTCCGCGACCACGGTCACACGCTGCGTCGAAGCCGCTCATTACGGTGCGCTAGAGGTGACCGGCTACGCCCATGCGGGCCTCGTCGAGCGGATCGCGCGTAAGCACCTTCACGTTCTGGCGCTCGTGGCCAGCGAGCGCGGCTAAGAAGATCACAACTAACCGGCGCAGTTGCGCTTTACCCCGGCTAGGTAGTGGGTAACGTATACGGCGGGTGTAGTGGGTAAGTGGTACGGAGGCGACAGTGCAGGTCAAAAAAGTCCTCACCTACGGTGGTATCGCATTCGTTGCGTACTACCTGTTCGCGCGACCAGCGGACGCCGCTGACGCGGTCAGAGGGGCGTTCGACACGGTCTTCAACGCGGCCGACTCGCTGGCTCAATTTGTGAACAGCCTCGCATGAGACTTGTGACCCACGGGGACTCTGCTCCGTCGTCGGTCAACCGCTACCTACTCCCCCACGAACACCAGGTCATCATGGTGCGGCGTCACCCAGCCGTGCTGCTCCGTCCGGTCGCCGAGGTCTTCGGCGGCCTGATCATCGCCGGGCTGCTGAGCAAGTTCTTCGGCGACAAGGGGGGCGGCACGGCCCTCGTTGTCGTCTGGTGGCTCTGGCTGCTGCTCTTGATCCGTTTTGTATGGAAAGTCGCGGAGTGGTCGGTTGACTACTTTGTGGTTACTTCGAAGCGGATGCTACTGACCACGGGTTTGATCACCCGTAAGGTCGCGATGATGCCGCTGCAGAAGGTCACGGACATGAGCTTCCAGCGGTCCCTGCTGGGGCGCATGCTCGGTTACGGGGAGTTCATCCTCGAGTCGGCGGGCCAGGACCAGGCCCTGTCCAACGTGGAGTACATTCCCTACCCCGAGACCCTGTATCTGGAGGTCTGCCAGATGCTTTTCCCCAGCAAGGACGAGGGGGACGATTAATCTCCTCGTAGGGAATTCTTCGGGCGGGGATACCCGATTCGGCTACTTCATGCAATCATTTGCGTGTTGTTGACCCTTCCCCGCCTTGAGAGATGAGATGCCGAGTCAGGGAACCATCGGTGACCGCGTCCGAGGACTGCGGCTGAACAGGCGGATGTCCCAGGCCCAGTTGGCCGGGCCCGACCTGTCAGACAGTTACGTCTCACTCATCGAGTCAGGCAAGCGTACGCCGACTCCTGTCGTGGCCCGCCTTCTCGCCGAACGGCTGGGCTGCACCACCGAATTCCTTCTGCACGGCATCGAGCCAAGGCAGCGCATCGACACCGAGCTCGGGCTGAGACACGCCGAGCTGGAGCTGCAGCACGGCGACGCGGCCACGGCAGCCGAGCGCTTCACCGAGATCGTGAAGGCCGCGGACGAGGAAAACGCGATGCTCACCGCGCAGGCCCGCTTCGGCCGTGCGCGCGCACTCGAAGCACAGGGCCGCCTCGGGCAGGCCGTCGAGGCGTTCGAACGGCTGCGCCGCGAGGCCGCCGCCCACCCCGAGCGCCTGGCCGACCTGCCGCTGACCGTCGCGCTGAGCCGCTGCTACCAGCGGGCCGGCGACCGGCTCAGGGCACGCGACCTGGCCGCGAACGCGCTCGCGCAGGCGTCGAGGCTGGCGATCATGCAGGGTGAGCTCGCGGTGGACCTCGCCGCGGCGCTGATCGAGACGCAGGGGGAGGGCGACTCGGCGGCGATCACCTTCGTCAAGCAGGTGCTGGACGTAAGCGGCGTATCGCTTGTTCTGGACCGTTCCGGAGAGATCCACGCCCTGTGGCAGGCGAGCATCGCCGCGGCCGCGGGCGAGGACTCCGCTCTGGCGGTCCGCCTGGCCGACGATGCCATCATGGCCGGTCGCGCCGGCCGGATCGGGCGCCAGCTCGCCGTCACCGCCATGCGGTGGGCGAAGCTGGAGACGTCTCCGGTCGACGAGGCGGAGACACTCGCCGCCGCCGCGACGACCGTCTTCGCCGGGCTGCCCGGCATGACGGCCGAGCACGGCGAGAGCCTGGTCGCCCACGCCCAGGTACGCCTGCGCGCCGGCGAGTCCGCCAAGGCGGGCGAGCTGGCCGGAGCCGCGATCGACCTGCTCGCGAGCTCTCCGATCAAGGCCGAGGCGCACCTGGTGACCGCCAAGGTCTCGATGGGGCTGGGCGGCGACGCCTCCGTACACCTGAACGCCGCCCGCGACGTGCTCGCCGGGCTCGGCCGTCCGATGTACGGCTCCGACCGGCAGGCCGCGCGTTCCTGGCGTGAGCTCGGTGACCTCTACGGCGAGGCGAACGCGCCCGACCAGCAGACGGCGGCCTACCGCAGGGCGCTCGAAGCGGCAGGCGTACGCTCGTTCATGGCGGGGGTTACAACCGACGCCCAGATCACGCACGGCAGTAGTTAGCCGACTCCGCTGACCAGGGCCTTTCGGGTGGAGGCCCTGGTGATGGCACCTGCCCGGCAGGCTTAGACTTGCGCCTCTCAGGCAGGAATAATTAGGGTCTACCAGTCATTGACTCATAGGATGATTGGTTTCCCCGGAGGAGGCAGACTGTGAGTCTGCGTACGGCACAGCGGGCATCGCTCGTGGACCAGGTGATCGATCAGCTCAAGGAGCAGATCACGTCAGGGTCGTGGCCGTTGAACGGCAAGATCCCGACGGAGACCGTTCTGGCCGAGCAGCTCGGAGTCGGTCGCAACACCGTCAGGGAAGCCGTACGCGCGCTCACTCACGCCGGCCTGCTCGACTGCCGCCAGGGCGACGGCACCTACGTACGGGCCACCAGCGAGCTGTCCGGGGCCATGCTGCGCCGGCTGCGTCAGGCTGAACAGCTGGAGATCCTCGAAGTACGCCGCGCGCTGGAGGTCGAGTCGGCCCGCCTGGCCGCCACCCGCCGCACCGACACCGACATCCTCAACATCGAGAGCCGTCTGGCCGAGCGCGACCGCGCCTGGGAGGCCGACGACCCCGACGCGTTCGTGGAGGCCGACCTGGCCTTCCACATGGCCGTCGCGCATGCCACGCACAACCTGGTGCTCATCGACCTGTACGAGGACTTCTCGGCCGCGCTGCGGGCCAGCATCACCGCCGCGGGCACCTCGCTCAACAAGAGCTACATCCCGCACGACGCGATCGCCCGCGCCATCGCCGCCGGCGACGCCGCCGCGGCGGAGCGCGCCGGGCACGCGTGCATGGAGCACATTCTCATCGCCCTCACCGACGAGAGCTGACCCTCCTCAGTCTTCACGGGTACCCTCCTCGGCCACCACAAGGGCGTCGATCGCGGCGAAGAAGGCCGCGATCCCGGGCAGGTTGGCGCCCTTCTCACGCGAGGCGGCGAAGTCCGCGGGCGATCGCCATTCGACGACGTCCAGCCATTCGTCGCCGGGCAGGCGCACCAGGCGGGCGTTCAGGAACCCCGCGCGGTCCTTCGCGAAGTCGGCCAACATGGCGGGGCGCGCGGCCAGGAGCTCGTCGGCTCTGGCCGCCTTGAAACGGGTGAGTTCCACAGTGGTCGTCATGCGGCTAAAGTATAGTAACGATTGATGATAGTCAAGATTAGTGACTATATGGAGGTTGCCGTGCGGCGCAGCGAGCACAAGAAGATCGACCCCGACCTGGGGATCCTCGCCAGCCGGACGTTGTTCGCCTTCCAGCGGGAGTTGTTCGCCACCATCGCCAAGCAGGGCCACGGCCGCATCCGGCCCCGGCACGGCGCCGTCCTCGCCTACCTGGACCCCGAAGGCAGCCGCGCCACCGACCTTTCCGCGCAGTCGGGGCAGCACAAGCAGGTCATCGGGACGCTGGTGGACGAGCTGGTGGAGTTGGGGTATGTGGAACGGCGGCCGGACCCGAAGGACCGGCGGGCCAAGCTGATCGTGCCGACGGAGCTGGGACTGGACCAGATGGCCAAGGCGGACGCGCTGGTGGAAGAGATCGAACACCGCCACGCGGCCAAGGTGGGGGACGCGGAGTGGGCGGCCTTCAAACGCGTGTTCCGCGAGATCACCACCTGACCTGCCGGCCCACACGAGGCGGGGTTCCCGGCGCTGGAATCGGAGGGCCGTTGCGGTGGGGCATCTGTCCGACGTGAGAAGCGATCCCCCCGATCGGCGCCCGCGCACGGCGGCGGGTGGCGTGGGGGTGGCTGCGCCGTAATGGAAATGAGGGTTTACCCCTGGCGAAGGGACATCACGAGATAGCGGAAATCCGGCTCCGCGTCGCCGGGCACGTCCTGGATGAGGGCCGGGCGGGTGGAGGATTCCATGTTGATGCGGGCCAGCTCCGTCTCCACGCCGGTCAGGCCGTCGAGCAGGAAGTGGGACTGGAAGGCCATCTGGATGTCGTCGCCGCCGCGCAGTTCGCATTCGACGACCTCGGTGCCGCGGCCGATGTCGCCGCCGCCCGCCTGGATCAGCACCTGGTTCTTGCTGAACGTCAGCCTGATCGCCGTGTTGCGCTCCGCCACCAGCGCCACGCGCTTGATCGCCTCCACGAACGGCGTCACGCGGACGTCGGCGCGGATGGACCAGTCGGCGGTCAGGCGGGTGCGGTAGTCGATGAACTGCTCGTCGAGCAGGCGGACCGTCGTGCTCCGGCCCACGCTCTCGAAGCCGGCCACGCCATCGCCCATCGCGATCAGCACCTCACCGCCGCGCAACGACTTGGCCACCTCGACCAGCACCCGCGCCGGCACCATCGCGGAGACCGCCACGTCGGGCCGGGCGGGGCGCCAGGTGAAGTCGCGGGCGGCGATCCGGTAGCGGTCGGTGGCCGCCATCGCGACGTTCTCGCCCTCGATATCGACGCGGATGCCGGTCAGCATGGGCAGCGTGTCGTCACGGCTGGAGGCGGGCGCCACCTGCGTCACCGCGCTGGCGAACACTCCCCCGCCGATGGCGCCGATGCCCGGCGGCATGGTGGGCAGGGTCGGGAAGTCGTCGACGGGCATCGTGATCAGGCCGAACTCGGCGCTGCCGCAGGTCAGGATGGCTTCGGCGCCCTCCGTCACGATCTGGACGTCCTCGGCGGGCAGGCTCCGGCTGATCTCGGCCAGCAGGCGGCCGGGGATGAGCACCTTGCCGGGCTCGGCCACGTCGGCCTCGACCCTGGCCTGGGCGGAGACGTCGTAGTCGAACGCCGCCAGGCTCAGCTCGTCGCTCGCCTCGATCAGCAGCCCGGACAGCACGGGGACGACAGGCCGGCTGGGCAACACCCTGGCCGCCCATGCCACCGCGTCTGCCAGCACATCACGGCTAACCCGGAATTTCACCTGATCTACCCTTTCGTGTCACCTGCCTCCTAAGAAGGTATCCGGTGCCACCGACAAAGCAGCCCGTCACCGGCTGTTGAGGTAGGTGAGAACGGCCAGGACACGGCGGTTGTCGTCGTCCGACGGCGCCAGGTCGAGCTTGGCGAAGATGTTGGCCGTGTGCTTGGCCACCGCGCTCTCGCTCAGGTACAGGCGCTGCGCGATCGCCGCGTTGGAACGCCCCTCGGCCATGACCTCCAGGACCTCGCGTTCGCGCGGGGTGAGGGCGGTTAAGGGTTCGTTGCGGGCGTTGCTGGCCAGCAGCTTGGAGATGACCTCGGGGTCCATGGCGGTGCCGCCGGCCGCCACGCGGCGTACCGCGTCGACGAACTGGTCGGCGTTGAAGACGCGGTCCTTCAGCAGGTAGCCGATGCCGCCGGAGCCGTCGGCCAGGAGTTCGCGGGCGTAGAGCTGCTCGACGTGCTGGGACAGCACCAGGATCGGCAGGCCGGGGATCTTCCTGCGCGCCTCCAGGGAGGCCTTGAGGCCCTCGTCGGTGAGGGTGGGCGGCAGCCGTACGTCCACGACGGAGACGTCGGGGCGCAGCTCGATCAGGGCCTTCAGCAGCTCGGGACCGGTCTCCACCGCGCCCACGACCGTGAAGCCGTGCGCCTGGAGAAGGCGGACGAGCCCGTCGCGGAGCAGGTACAGGTCTTCTGCTATGAGAACGCGGTTCAGCATCGGTTGAATGATAGGCGGGGCGGAGCCCACTGGCCCTTGTGGGAATGGGTCGCGGGGATCAGGACGGCCGCCACGTACATGGTGCCGCCGACCAGCATCATCAGGGCGATGACCGGCCACTGCCACTGCTCCGGCAGGTAGAGGGCGAGGAACCAGGCCTTCTCGTCGACGGAGAAGACCTTGAAGATGGCGGCCACCATGCCCTGCGGGAAGAACGGGCACCAGGCGGTCAGCCACAGGAAGACGACCACGCAGGTCTTCCACAGCGGCATCTTCGGCAGGGCGCCGGACGACCACTTCTCGGGCAGGGAGCGCGGCAGCTCCATCGTGACCGTGGTGGGGCCGCCGGGCGGGCTGTGCAGGGCCAGGACGCCGTCGAAGGCGGCCAGCCTGCGTTCGATCCCGGCCAGTCCGCTGCCCTTGGCGGGGTCGGCGCCGCCCAGGCCGTCGTCCTCGACGGTGATGCGCAGGTCGCCGTCGTGCTGGCTGATGTCGACGCGGGCGCACTCGGCCTGACCGTGGCGGGCGGCGTTCGACAGCAGCTCACTGACGGCGAAGTACGCGGCCGCCTCCACCGGCGCCTCGGGGCGGTGCGGCAGGTCCACGTCCACCTCGACACGCAGCGGGCTGTCCATCGCCATCGCCCGTACGGCGTCGCCGATCCCCCGCTCGGCCAGCACGGGCGGATGGATGCCGCGCACCACGCGGCGCAGCTCGGTCAGCGTGTCGGCCGAGGCGTCGCGGGCCTTGGCCAGCAGGGCTTTGGCGGCCGCCGGGTCCTTCTCGACGAGTTCCTCGACGGCGCCGAGCGTCATGCCGAGCGCCACCAGCCTGGCCTGGGTGCCGTCGTGCAGGTCCCGCTCGATCCTGCGCATCTCGGCGGCCTGCGTGTCGTTGGCCAGGTTGCGCACCCTGTCCAGGTGGCGTACGCGCCCCGCCAGCAGGCTCGCCGCGGTGGGCGCCAGCAGGGCGCGCGCCCACAGGGCGTACAGCCGGACCCCCACGCGCGGCAGGAAGACGAGCAGCGGCGCGAGCGTGAACTTGACCACCGGGTCCCACAGCAGCCACAGCGAGTCCCGCCAGGAGGCCGTGTCGCTGATCAGCCACTTCCAGCGGTTGCTCCAGTCGGGAATCCGCGGGGTCTTGTAGAGCGTGCGGTCGTGGCGGTACCAGCCGTCTGGCTGAGGCTGCGCCGGCGGCGGCTTCGGCAGGTACGGCGAGGCGATCTCGACCCCGGCCCACTCCCGAGCCCAGCGCCGGGTCAGCTCGGCCGCCCACCGGATCATCATGACCTGCGGCGGATAGAGGAACACCATGCCGAACGCGAAGGCCAGCGTGAGCATCGGCAACGCGACCAGCACCATGCCGACCTCGACGAACGCCATCGCGAGCAGGAGCATCGCGCGACCGAATCTCATGCCCTTCAGTGTGCAGGAACCCGGCGAATCAGACACTGCATCTAAGTACACCCTTGCCTGGGAGCTAGCGCGATTCCCCAGGGAACCGGGTGTTCTTAGCGTCTGAGGCATGGACCTGATCGAAGTCACCAACCTCCGCAAGAGCTACAAAGACCATGTGGCCGTCGAGGACGTCTCGTTCTCCGTCGAGGAAGGCGAGATCTTCGGCATCCTCGGGCCCAACGGAGCCGGCAAGACCACCACCGTCGAGTGCGTCTCCGGCCTGCGCCGCCGCGACGGCGGCCGGATCAGCGTGGCCGGCGTCGACCCCGGCCGCGACCGCGACCGGCTGCGCCGTATCCTCGGCGCCCAGCTCCAGAGCTCCCAGTTGCCCGACCGCATCAAGGTGTGGGAGGCCATGGACCTGTACGCCTCCTTCTACCCCGATCCTGCCGACTGGCCGGAACTGCTCGACCTGGTCGGCCTGACCGCCAAGCGGAACGCCATGTTCGCCAAGCTCTCCGGCGGCCAGCGGCAACGGCTGTCGGTGGCGCTGGCACTGGTCGGGCGGCCGCGCGTGGCCGTACTGGACGAGCTGACCACCGGCCTCGACCCGCAGGCGCGGCGCGACGTGTGGGAGCTCGTGGAGCGGATCCGCGCCGACGGCGTGACGGTCCTGCTGGTCACCCACTTCATGGAAGAGGCCGAACGGCTCTGCGACCGCGTGGCCCTCATCGACGGGGGCAGGGTGGCCGCGATCGACACCCCCGCCGGGCTGGTGGCGTCCGTGGACGGTGAGCAGGAGGTCAGCTTCCGGCCCTCCTCCCCCGTGGACGAGGCGATCCTGCTCGCCCTGCCCGAGGTGCGCTCGGTCGAGCGCAGCGGCGCCCGGCTCGTCGTCACCGGCTCCGGCAACCTCGCGCCCGCCGTCACGCTCGCGCTGGCTGAACACCAGATCGTCCCCACCGACCTGCGCATCGAGCAGGCCAACCTGGACGACGCCTTCCTCGCCATCACCGGAAAGAAGCTCATCCCATGATGAAGATCCTCGCCGTCGAGACCAAGCTCCAGCTGCGCGAATGGCCGGGCATCGCGTTCACCGTCGCGCTGCCGCTGGCGTTGCTGCTCGTCCTGGGCAGCATGCCGGGCTTCTCCGAGCGCAAGCCCGAGCTGAGCGGCCAGTCGCTCAACGACACCCAGATGCCGGCCATGATGACCATGCTCGCGCTGCTCACGCTGGCCTTCACCGTCCTGCCCTCGACCCTGACCGCCTACCGCGAGCGCGGCGTGCTGCGCAGGATGTCGACCACGCCCGTGCACCCGGCCCGCGTCCTGGCCGCCCAGCTCGTCATCAACCTCGCGATCGCCGTCCTGTCCACGGTGTTGCTCATCGTCTGCGCCCGTCTCGTGCTGGGCACCGTGCCGCCGCGCGCCCTCGTCGCCTTCGCCCTCGTCTATCTCCTCGGTACGGCGGCGCTCCTGGCCATGGGCCTGGTGGTGGCGGCGATGCTGAAAACCAGCAAGGTGGCGGCGCCGGTCGGATCGGTGATCATGTTCCCGTTGATGTTCGTCGCGGGCATGTGGATCCCGCGCGAGCTCATGTCCCCGGTCCTGCGCACGATCGGCGACTTCTCCGTGGCCGGGCCGTTCGCCCAGGCCTTGCGCGACACCTGGGCGGGCAACGCGCCCCAGCTGCCGCACCTGGCCGTCATGGCCGGTGGGCTGCTGGTGTTCGGCGGGCTGGCCGTACGGCTGTTCCGGTGGGAGTGACTCAGCCCCAGACCGGGCGGGCGCCGCGTACCCCGGACAGGATCGAGTACAGGGACGAGGTGGCGGTGACGAACAGGCGGTTGCGCTTGGGGCCGCCGAAGACCAGGTTCGCCACCTGCTCGGGGAACTTCAGGCGGCCCAGCAGGGTGCCGTCGGGGTCGTAGCAGTTGACCGCCTTGCCGCACGCCGCCCAGACCCGGCCGGTGTCGTCCAGGCGCAGGCCGTCGAAGCTGCCGTGCTCGGTGTCGGCGAAGACCTTCCCGCCGGTCAGCCGGCCGTCCTCGTGCACGTCGAACAGGCGGATGTGGTTGGCCTGGGTGTCGGCGACGTACAACTGCTTCTCGTCGGTGGAGAACGCGAGGCCGTTGGGGCGTTCGAAGTCGCCGGCCACGACGCGTACCTCGGCGGTGCCCGGGTCCACGCGGTAGACGTGGCAGCCGTCGATCTCCTGCTCGGCCCGGTGGCCCTCGTAGTCGCTGATGATGCCGTAGGGCGGGTCGGTGAACCAGATGGAGCCGTCGGAGCGTACGACCACGTCGTTGGGACTGTTGAGGCGCTTGCCCTTCCACCGGTCGGCGATCACGGTCACGCGCCCGTCGGCCTCGGTACGGGTGACCCGGCGGGTGCCCTGCTCGCAGGAGATCAGCCGCCCGACCCGGTCGAGGGTGTTGCCGTTGACGTAGTCGGCCGGCTCGCGGAAGGGGCCGACGTGGCCGGTCATCTCGTCCCAGCGCAGCAGGCGGTCGTTGGGGATGTCGCTCCAGACCAGGAAGCGTCCGGCCGGGAAGTAGACCGGGCCCTCGGCCCAGCGGGTGCCGGTGTGCAGCACCTCCGTCCACAGGTCCCCGCGGATCTCGGCGGCGCGCGGGTCGAACGGCTCGAACTCGGTGGGAATCACGGTCGTCATAGCAGAAGCAAACCTCATCCGGCAATGGAAGGCCATGGCCGACTACCATCCTGTTGTGGACAACATTGACAGGATGCTGATCGGTCAGCTCCAGGAGGACGCCACGCGGTCGTACGCCGTGCTCGGCAAGGCGGTGGGGCTGTCCAGCGGCGCCACCCACGAGCGGGTCCGCAAACTACGCGAACGCGGCGTCATCCGGCGCACCACCATCGACGTGGACCCGGTCGCCACAGGACGGGGCGTGCTCGCCTACGTCCTGGTCGACGGCAGCGTGTGGATGGGCGGCACGACCGAGCCGCTCAAGGCCATCGACGGCGTCGAGGAGGCCCATATCATCGCCGGTCCCGCCTCCGTCCTGGTCAAGGTCCGTACGGCCGGCACCGAGCAGCTCCAGGAGGTGCTGCGCGAGATCTTCGACATCGACGGCGTCACCGGCACCCAGACCATCGTCGTGCTGGAGACCCTCTTCGATCGCCCGACACAGGTGACATAGGCTGCGCAGATGAGCAAGGCGCCGTGGAATTCCAAGGAGCTCACCGTCGGCCAGCTGTCCGAGCGCAGCGGGGTCGCCGTCTCCGCGCTGCACTTCTACGAGGCCAAAGGCCTGATCGACAGCCGCCGCACCACCGGCAACCAGCGCCGCTACTCGCGCGACACCCTGCGCAGGGTCGCCTTCATCCGGCTGGCCCAGCGCATCGGCATCCCGCTCAAGACCATCAAGGACGCGCTCGCCCAGCTCCCCGAGGAGCGCACGCCCAACCGCGAGGACTGGGCCAAGCTCTCCGCCGCGTGGCGTACCGAGCTCGACGACCGCATCGAGCAGCTTCAACGGCTGCGCGACGACCTGACCGACTGCATCGGCTGCGGGTGCCTGTCGCTCGACCGGTGCGTACTGGCCAACCCCTTCGACCGCCTGGGCGACGAGGGGCCGGGAGCCAGGCGCATCGACACCCGGCTCTCCCCGGCCTCCAACTGCGCGGCCTGCTAGTTCTTCGCCGGTGGCACGATGAGCGTCGGGCGGTGCGCGTGGTGCAGCACGTGGTTGGACACACTGCCCAGCAACACCGAGCGCACCCCGGCCAGCCCCCGCGAACCGGTCACGATCAGCGAGGCGTCGATCTCGTCGGCCACGTCCACGATGGTCTTCCAGATCGACTCGCGGTCGGCCACCGCGCGTGCCGTCACGTCGCTCAGACCGGCCTTCACCGCCAGCTCCGCACCCTCCTTGGCCTGCTGCTCGGCCAGTTCCTTCCACTCCTCGCCCTGGTCGGAAATCAGCGCGGGCCCGGCGATGGGGTGCCGCTTCAGCTGCACGAGCAGCGGCTCCCACACCGTGATCACGACCGTCGACTCCCGGGCGAGGTGCTCGCCCGCGAACTCGATGGCCGCCTTCGCGTCGGCGGAACCGTCATAGGCGATCAAGATGGTCATGGCTTCTTCCCTTCGCTGTAGTCATCTGCTAAAGCACCGCGAAGATCAGCCCGATTCCGCCGCCGCGTGTCTACTGGGTCACACCGGCGGCCACGCCTCACCCCACGCGGTGTCGCGGGCCGCGCGGTAAAGCTCGCCGTCGCGCTTGGAGACGTTCTGGTCGCTGACGCCGTCGCCGCACAACGTCAGCGTCACCAGCCCCTTGCGGGTACGCGGATGGCGCAGCACCCGCGCCGCCGGCGGCGTGACCGGCGCCGACGTCGCCACGACATAGGAGAACTTCTCGTCCTCGAAGCCCAGCGAGCCCGCCTTGAGCCGCCGGTGCAGGCTCTCGCGCGGCAGCCGGGCGGCGAAATGGCACCAGTCGCCGGGCGCGAGCGGGCACGCCTCCTCATGGGGACAGGGAGCCGCGATGTTCATGCCCAGCTCGACCAGGAGGTCACGGACGGCCAGCACCCGCGCGAACCCGTCCGGCGAACCCGGCTCGACCACGGCCAGCATCCCGGCCCGCCCGGCCAGCCTCCTGATCAGCGGCAGCCGGGCCGCCTCCGGCAACTCCCCCAGCACGTACGACACGGTCACCAGGTCGGCCGGTTCCGTAGTGATGTCTTTCACCAGATCGGCCTGGCGCCAGGTGGCCTGCCGTACCGCGGGATGGGCGGAACGGGCGGCCAGCGCACGGCCGAGGCCGGCGGCCGCGCGGTCGCGCTCGAGGACGGTCACCTCGCGCAGGCCGGGCCAGCAGTCGGCGGCCGCCCAGACCGCCGCGCCGGTGCCACCCCCTACATCCAGATGGGTACGCGGGCCGAAACCCGGCGCCACGGCCGCCGCCTGGGCCAGGGCGGACCGGACGGCGGCGAAGGTGGCCGGCATGCGGACTGCCGCGTAGGCGGCCACGTCGGTCGCCGACCGCAGCGCGGGCCGGTCGATGGGACGGTGATAACGCGCCGTGAGCTCGGCGGCCGAGGCGGCCAGGTCGTGCTCACGGTGGGACTCGAGCTCTTCGGTCAGGGCATGCCTGAGCTCGGCAGGCAGGGCATACAAAAGGAGACTCCTCGGCTGGAGAAGGGACGCTGGGACCGGATGACGTCCTTGACCTGCATGGGCACCTCCTGGGGTCGCCAGGCAGGCTAACTCCGCGGCGGCGGGGGCGTCATCCGGTTTTTCGCGTCAGTGCTGGGCCATGTCGACGAACCGGCTGTAATGGCCCTGGAAGGCCACGGTGACCGTGGCGGTGGGACCGTTACGATGCTTGCCCACGATCAGGTCGGCTTCGCCGGCCCGCGGCGACTCCTTCTCGTAGGCGTCCTCACGATGCAAGAGGATCACCATGTCCGCATCCTGCTCGATGGATCCGGACTCGCGCAGGTCGCTGACCTGGGGGCGTTTGTCGGTGCGTTGTTCGGGGCCACGGTTGAGCTGGGACATCGCGATGACCGGGACCTCAAGCTCCTTCGCCAGCAGCTTGATGCCTCGCGAGATCTCCGAGACCTCGTTCTGGCGGCTTTCCGTCTTCTTCGGCGAGCTCATCAGCTGGAGGTAGTCGATGATGACGAAGCGCAGGTCGTGGCGCTGTTTGAGGCGCCGGCACTTGGCCCGGATCTCCATCATGGACATGTTGGGCGAGTCGTCGATGAACAGCGGCGCCTCGGCCACCTCGCTCATCCGCCTGGCCAGCCGGGTCCAGTCGTCGTCGCTCATCATGCCGGAGCGCATCGCGTGCAGCGCGACCCGGGCCTCGGCCGAGAGCAGGCGCATGGTGATCTCGTTGCGCGACATTTCCAGCGAGAAGATGACCGTGGTCATCCCGTTCCTGATCGCCGCCGAGCGCGCGAAGTCCAGTCCGAGCGTGGACTTGCCCATGGCGGGGCGGGCGGCCACGACGATCATCTGGCCCGGGTGGAGTCCGTTGGTGAGCTGGTCGAGGTCCTGGAAACCGGTGGGTACGCCGACCATGTGGCCGCCGCGGCTGCCGATGGCCTCCAGCTCGTCGAGGGCGCCGGGCATGATCTCCGACAGGGGGCGGTAGTCCTCGGAGGTGCGGCGCTCGGTGACCTTGTAGATCTCGGCCTGGGCGCGGTCGACCAGGTCGTCGACCTCTTCGTTCTGGCCGCCGTAGCCGTAGGAGACGATGCGGGTGCCGGCCTCGATGAGGCGGCGCAAAATGGCCTGTTCGCGGACGATCTTCGCGTAGTAGCCCGCGTTGGCGGCCGTCGGGACGACCGCGGTCAGCGTGTGGAGGTAGGCGGCGCCGCCGACCCTGGCCATCTCGCCGCGCTTCTGCAGTTCGTCGAAGACGGTGACGGCGTCGGCCGGCTCGCCTCTGCCGTAGAGGTCGGTGATGACGTCGTGGATGATCTGGTGGGCGGGCCGGTAGAAGTCGTCGGAACGCAGGATCTCGATGACGTCGGCGATGGCGTCCTTGGACAGCAGCATGCCGCCCAGGACCGACTGCTCCGCCTCGATGTTGTGGGGCGGGGTACGTTCGAAACTCGGGCCGCCACCGCCGCCCGGCTCTTCGTCGTCCATGCTTACCGCGCCCCCTCGAACTAGCAGGCGGTCGCACCACCCCCACTTGTAGCCGACCGGTCTGACAGTTTCGCGGGTTCCGCGAGGTACGGCAACGCGGCCTGTGGACAAGGCTGTGGTCAAGCTGTGCACGACGCGCCTCAGGGTGTGGGAGCACTGTGGACAGTCCTGGGGATAACTCTGGACAGCACCCTCAAACAGCGTCTTGACCTGGGGAAACAATGTCCACCGACTGTGGAGGAAAGAAAGTTGCCGCGACACGCCGTGTAAGGCTCATACTAGACAAATGCCCATTACCTCCCAGGATCGGGAGATTCTCCGACTAGCCGTGCCCGCCTTCGGCGCGCTGGTCGCCGAACCGCTCTTCCTGCTCGCCGACTACGCCATCGTCGGCCACGGTCTGGGCACCACCGCGGTCGGCGCGCTGGGCGTCGCGGGCACCGTCCTCGCGACCGTGGTGAACCTCTGCGTCTTCCTCGCCTACGGCACCACCGCCTCCGTCGCCCGCCTCACCGGGGCCGGACAGCACGCCCGCGCCATGCGCAGCGGCGTGGACGGCCTGTGGCTGGCGATCGGCATCGGCCTCGCCGTGATCCTCGTCGGCTGGCCGCTCGCGCCCACCGTGGTCGGCCTGTTCGGCGCGGCCCCGGACCAGGCCGGGCAGGCCGTCGTCTATCTGCGCATCAGCCTGCTCGGCACCCCGGGCATGCTCGTGGTGCTGGCCGGCACCGGCGTACTGCGCGGCCTGCAGAACACGCTCGCCCCGCTCGTCGTCGCGATCGGCTCCTTCGCGCTGAACGCCGCGCTCAACACCTGGTTCGTCCTCGGACTCCACTGGGGCATCGCCGGTTCGGCTTGGGGAACGGTCGCCGCCCAGACGGCGGGCGCCGCCGTCTACCTCGTGATCGTGGTCAGAGGTGCGCGGGCCCGCGGCGTCTCGCTACGCCCCGACTGGGCGGGGATCGGGCAGGCGGGCACGGCCGGGTTCGCGCTCCTGGTGCGGACCGTCTGCCTGCGCGTGGTGCTGGTCGTCGCGACCGTGGTGGCCACCCGCATGGGCCGCCCGGAACTGGCCGCGTACGCCATCGCCACCCAGGTCTGGACGCTGCTGGCCTTCGCCCTCGACGCGATCGCCATCGCCGGGCAGGCGATCACCGGACGGGCGCTGGGCGCCGGGGACGTCGCCGCGGCCAGGGCGGCCACCACCCGGATGGTGCGCTGGGGCCTGTGGTCGGGGGTCGTGCTGGGCGGGCTGGTGCTGGTGGCCAGGCCGTGGGTGCCGGGGCTGTTCGCCGCCGACCCGCAGGTCACCGCGGAGTTGCTGGCCGTGTTGTGGCCGGTCGCGCTCTTCCAGCCGATCTGCGGGATCGTGTTCGTCCTCGACGGCGTGCTCATCGGCGCGGGCGACCAGAAGTACCTCGCGTGGGCGGGGGTGTGGACGACGCTCGCCTACCTTCCGGCCGCGCTGTTCGCCGCCGGATGGGGCATCGTTGCACTTTGGTGCGCGCTAGGGGTGTGGATGGTTGCACGACTGATCACGCTGGTACGGCGGGCCTCCGGCACTGCCTGGCTGGTGACCGGGGCGTAACCGTCCCGTGCTTGTCGTCAGGTGAACGGTAAGGCACTGTGAGCGGGTTCACAGAGCTGAGTGGGTTGCCTTTGTCCACGATCATGCGCCGTTTACCACCGTCCGAGGCCACCGGGTTACGCACCGGTGCCCGGCACCGCCTCGCGCAACTTTACCGCCCCGCCGACCTCGTGGTCCTCGGCCTGGGCGCGACGATCGGCGCCGGCATCTTCAGCGTCGCCGGCGTGCAGGCGTCGACCGCCGCCGGGCCGGGCGTCCTGCTGTCCTTCATGATCGCCGGCATCGCCTGCCTGCTCGCGGCCCTGTGCTACGCCGAGCTGTCGTCCACGATGCCGACCTCGGGCACCGCCTACACCTTCGCCTACGTCATCTTCGGCGAGGTCTGGGCGTGGGTCATCGGGTGGGCGCTCATCCTGGAGCTGCAGCTCGCCTCGGCGGTCGTGGCCAAGGCGTGGTCCCTGTACGCGGCGCAGCTGCTGACGGACTTCGGGATCCGCCTGCCGTACCCGGAGGCGTTCTCCAATGGGTTCGCCCTGTTCATCCTGGCGCTGCTGACCGGCATCGTCTCCTTGGGCGCGCACGTCGGGTTGCGGGCGCTCTGGGTGATCGTCAGCGCCAAACTGCTGGCCATCGCGGCGGTGCTGGTCGTGGGCGCGCTGCACATCGACGTGGCCAACTTCGGCGACTTCTTCGTCGAGGCCAAGCCCTCGCCGACGCCGCCGGACACGGTGCTGGAGGTGGTGTTCGGGCAGAGCCAGACGTTCGGCTGGTTCGGAGTGTTCGCCGCCGCCTCGGCGATCGCCTTCGCCTACATCGGCTTCGACCTGGTGACCACGGCGGCTGAGGAGACGGTCAACGCGCGGCGGGCCGTACCGAAAGGCGTCATCAGGAGCCTGGTGATCGCCACGGTCATCTACCTCGGCGTCGCGATCGTGATGATCGGCATGGTGCCGTACGAGCGCATCGACGTAGACGCGCCCCTGTCCGGAGCGTTCAAGATCGCGGGCGTCGACTGGATGGTGCACGTCATCGACATCGGCGCGGTACTCGGGCTGACCACGGTCATCCTGGTCCTGCTGGTCGGGCAGACGCGTGTGATGTTCTCCATGGCCCGCGACGGCCTGCTCCCCCGCGGGCTGGCCACGATCAGCCGCCGCTTCCACACCCCGTCGCGGGTGACGTGGGTGATCGGCGTGATCGCGATGCTGCTCACCCAGTTCGTGCCGGTGTTCACGCTGCAGGAACTCGTCGTGCTGGGCGCGCTGTTCGCCTATCTGTTCGTGGCGGTGGGCGTGATCGTGATGCGCCGCCGCCTGCCCGACCTGGAGCGCGGCTTCACGGTGCCGCTCTCGCCGTGGCTGCCGGGCCTGTCGATCGTGGCGACCCTCTGGCTGATGGTGAACCTCCAGGTGCTCACCTGGGGGTGGTTCGCGCTGTGGATGGCCTTCGGCCTCGTGGCCTATCTCCTGTACGGCAAGCGCCACAGCCTCCTGGCGGCCGGCAACGCCAAGGTCGGCCGGGGCCGGCACAGGCGCTAGACCGGCTCAGAACCGCCCCGACTCCAGCACGGTGCTGAGAAACTCACGAGTGCGCGGATGTCCGGGATCGGTGAAGATCTTCTCCGGCGGGCCCTTCTCCACCAGCACGCCGTCGTCCAGAAAGCAGACCGTGTCGGCGATGTCGCGGCAGAAGCCCATCTCGTGCGTGGTGAGGAGCATCGTCATGCCCGTGTCCTTGAGCTCCCTGATGACCCCCAGCACCTCGCGGACCAGGGCCGGGTCCAGCGCCGACGTCACCTCGTCCAGCAGCATCAGCCGAGGCTGCGTGGCCAGCGCCCGGATGATCGCCACCCGCTGCTGCTGGCCGCCCGAGAGCCGGTCGGGATAGGCCTCGGCCTTGTCCGCCAGCCCGAACCTGCCCAGCAGCCCCCGCGCCTGCTCCTCCGCCTCCCGCCGGCCGATCCCGTGGACCTGCCGGGGCGCGAGCGTGATGTTGTCGAGCACGCTCATGTGCGGGAACAGGTTGTACGCCTGGAACACCGTCCCGATCCGCTTACGCACGTCGTCGACGTCCACCCGCAGATCGGTGATCTCCTGCCCCTCCAGGTACACGGCGCCGTCGTCGACCGTTTCCAGCAGGTTCACGCAGCGCAGCAGGGTCGACTTGCCGGAACCCGACGCCCCGATCAGGCAGACCACCTCGTGCGAGTGGACCTCCAGGTCGATGCCGCGCAGCACGTGGTGGCCGTCGAAGTTCTTCCAGACGCCCTCGATCGTCAGCACGCTCATGCCCCACGCCGCCTCTGGGTTCGGGCGGCCAGGTAGTCGGTGAACCTGGCCATCGGGATGGTCAGCAGGAGGAACAGCAGCGCCGCCACCAGGTAGGAGGTGTAGTTGAACGTCTTGGCCGCGTGGATCTGCGCGGCCCGCAGCGCCTCGACGGCGCCGATGGTCGCGACCAGCGACGTGTCCTTCTGCAACGAGATGAAGTCGTTCAGCAGGGGCGGGACGACCCGCCGGGTGGCCTGCGGAACCACCACGAACCGCATCGTCTTCGCATGACTCAGGCCCAGCGACCTGGCCGAGGCCACCTGGCTCGGATGGATGGACTCGATGCCCGACCGGAACACCTCGGCCACGTACGCGCTGTAGGACAGCGTCAGCGCGATGATGCCCAGCGTCACCGGGTCGGCGGGAATCCCCTGCAGGTTGAGCGCTGGCAGACCGAACCCGACCAGGTAGATCAGCAGCAGCGTGGGGACGCCGCGGAAGAAGTCGACGTAGAAGACCGCCAGTGCCCGCAACGGAAAGAAGACCGGGGCCTTCAACCCCCGCGCCAGCGCCAGCAGCAGACCGATCACCAGGATCAACGGCTCGGCGATCAGGAAGATCTTCACATTGAGCAGGAAGCCTTCGAGCACGTCCGGCAGCGCCCTGACGAAGTGCTCGGGGCTGAAGAAGGTCTCCTGAACCCGCGGCCACCCCGGCGCGTTGACCACCACCCCCACGATCAGCAGCAGGAAGATGATCGTCGACGCCGTGGCCACGGACGCCGACCGGCGGGCCCGCGACTTGCGGACCCGCTCGCGCTCGACCTGCCGATCGCTCTTGACCCAGGCGGTGGTCACTTCAGTTCCGGGGCCCCGGCGGCCGAGCCGAGCCACTGCTGCTCGATCTTGGCCAGCTCACCCTTGGACTTCAGCGTCTCGACGGCCTTGTCCACACAGGGCTTCAGCGCGCTGCCCTTCTCCATGACCAGCCCGAACTCCTCCGGCGCGCCGCCGGTCGAGCTGAACTGGCCGACGATCTTGGACTTCTCGACCTGGGCGGCGGTCACGTAGAAGGCGGTCGGCAGGTCCACCACGAGGGCGTCGACCTGCTTGTTCTTCAGCGCGTTGACCGCGTCGATCTGCTCGTTGTAGATGTTGGGGTCGGCGGCGGGCTGGATGACCTCCTTCACCGCGTCCAGCGAGGTGGTGCCGACCTGGACGCCGATCTTGGCGTCCTTGAGCTCGGCCAGGCTCTTCGCCCCGGCGTACTTACCGCCTTCGACGGCCACGATCGCCTGCTTGACCGTGTAGTAGCCCTTGGAGAAGGCGACGACGTTCGCGCGGTCGGGCGTGATGGAGACCTGGTTGACGTCGAAGTCGAACTTCTTCGGCCCCGGAGCGAACGCCGAGTCGAACTTCACCGTGCTCCACTGCACCTCGTCACGGTCAAACCCCAGCTCACCGGCTACGGCGAACGCCACCGCGCTCTCGAACCCCTGCCCGTTGGCCGGGTCGTCGTCCTTGAACCACGGGTCGTAGGCGGGCTTGTCGGTGCCGATGGTCAGCTTGCCGGCGGTGATGAGCTTGAGCTGGTCCTTGGTGCAGGCGGTGGAGGCCGAGGGGGCGGCGGAGGCGCCCGTGGTGTTGTCTGCGGGGGCACAGGCGACTACGGCGGCCGCGAGCGCTCCGAGCGCGAACAGCATCGAGGGACGGACCATGGCTGAGCCTCCAGGGAACACGGGGAAGAACGTTCCACATTCTACTAAGGTCAGCTAGGAAATAAGCCACGACCAGCCCTTACACCCCGTAACCCAACCACCCCCGATAGCCCACCCCGATCACCGCCCAGGAGGCGTCCCGACAACCCAGAACCCCACCCCTCAATCCGCCCGGAAAACACAACACCCACCCGCCCAGCCCCCGCGCCCCGGACAGACGCCACGTGGTCGACGGCGGAGGGCTAGCACAGCCGGTCCTGGGGCGTCGAGGTGCGGATGACTGTGGCGTCGGGCGTCGGCGTGGCTACACGGGGTGTGATGTCCGGGTGTCGGGTGGGCAAGGTGGGCCGTTGCGGTGGGGACCACGTCCGACGTGAGAAGCGACCCCCACGATCGGCGCCCGCCGACGTCGGCGGGTGGCGTGGGGAGGGCGGAGCCGTAACGGACAGGGACGCTGTGACGGAAAGAGGCACGGGCGTTGTAGCAGAAAGAGACGCCAAAGGCCCTCGACCACAGAAGCGGAAGAGGGCCTGAGCGGAACGTGGGGCCGTCAGCCGGCGATGACCTCCACGTCGATGGAGGCGGAGACCTCCGGGTGCAGCTTGACGCTGACCTTGTGGCTGCCGAGGCTCTTGATCGGGTTGACGATCTCGATGCGGCGGCGGTCGAGGATCGGGCCGCCGGCGGCCTTGACCGCGTCGGCGACGTCGCCCGTGGTGACCGAGCCGAACAGGCGGCCGCTGTCGCCGGCGCGGGTGGCCAGCTTGACCTTGAGGGCGCCGAGCTGGCCGGCGACCTCCTTGGCGGTGCCGAGGTCGCGGATCTCGCGGGCGTCACGAGCCTTCTTGATGGACTCGATCTGCTTCTCGCCGCCACGCGACCAGCGGATCGCGAAGCCGCGCGGGATCAGGTAGTTACGGCCGTAGCCGTCCTTGACCTCGACGACGTCGCCGGGGGCGCCGAGGCCGGAGACCTCGTTGGTGAGGATGAGCTTCATATCGACGAAACCTCCCTTAGCGCGCGGTGCTCGTGTAAGGCAGCAGAGCCACCTCACGCGCGTTCTTGATCGCGGTCGCCACGTCGCGCTGGTGCTGGGTGCAGTTGCCCGTCACCCGGCGGGCACGGATCTTGCCGCGGTCGGAGATGAACTTCCGCAGCAGCGCCGTGTCCTTGTAGTCGACGTAGGAGATCTTGTCGTGGCAGAACAGGCAAACCTTCTTCTTGGGCTTGCGCAGTGCCGGCTTAGCCATCGTGGTGCTCCTTTCAGAGCCCCGCTGTGATGCGGGAATGGACTCGGGCTTGTGGACTGGTGATTAGAAAGGCGGTTCGTCGCTGAAGTCGTTGCCGCCGCCGCCGAAGCCGCCGCCGCCCTGCTGCTGCTGCTGACCGCCGCCACCGCCGCCGCCGAAACCGCCGCCCTGGGACGGGGCCGGGGACGCGGAGGCCCACGGGTCGTCGGCGGGACCGCCGCCGAAGCCGCCGCCACCGCCGCCACCCTGACGGGAGGTGCGGTTGACCTTGGCGGTCGCGTTGCGCAGGGACGGGCCGACCTCGTCGACCTCGACCTCGTAAACCGTGCGCTTCTCGCCTTCCTTGGTCTCGTAAGACCGCTGCTTGAGCCGCCCCTGAACGATGACCCGCATGCCGCGCTGCAGCGACTCGGCGGCGTTCTCGGCCGCCTGACGCCACACGTTGCAGGTCAGGAAGAGGCTTTCGCCGTCCTTCCACTCATTGGTCTGGCGGTCCATGAACCGCGGAGTGGACGCGACTCGGAAACGAGCCACGGCTTGACCCGTAGGGGTGAAGCGCAGCTCCGGGTCGTCGACAAGGTTGCCGACGATGGTGATGACGGTGTCGCCTGCTGCCATGGCTAGGAGCCTTCCTGAACTTCTTGGGTTACCGGCTCAGAGTACGGCTGCCGCCCGACAAAAGCCGGGAGACAAGCTTGGTTAGTGCACGTCGGGGCGGAGAACCTTGGTGCGCATGATGCCCTCGTTGAGGTTCATCTGCCGGTCGAGCTCCTTGACCGTCGCGGGCTCCGCGGACAGGTCGATGACGGCGTAGATGCCTTCCGACTTCTTGTCGATGTCGTAGGCGAGGCGGCGACGGCCCCAGACGTCGACCTTCTCCACGGTGCCGCCGTCGTTGCGGACGACGGTGAGGAACTGGTCGAGGGACGGTGCCACCGTACGCTCATCGAGCGAAGGGTCCAGGATGACCATTACTTCGTAACGACGCATGCGGGACTCCAACCTCCTCTGGACTCTTGCGGTCACGACGATCTGTCGTGACAGGAGGACGCTGACGTTTCTGCCCAGGCGCCCCTTTCGGCGCCAAAGGTCAATCACAACGCAGCCTGACCAGGTTACCAGCCGCTCACGGATGGGAAGGCCTGTAAGGACAAGGGGGTGGTGACCGTGCCACACATGCTGGAACCGTCCGACAGCGAACGCTCCATGCTCGCCCTCAACAGTGATGGACACGCGCATCCGCGTGAGAACGCCCTGGCCGTCGCGACCCTGGTCGTCGGCCTCGTGGCGTTCGTGGCGACGTTCTTCACCGGCGGGCACTGGGTGGCCTCGTGGGCCGGCGCGCTCGGATTCGGCATGGGCCTGTACTCGCAGTACGTCTCGGTGACCACGGGCGAGCGGGTTCTCAACATCATCGGTATCGTCGCGGCGTTCGTCGGCGTGGCGCTCGGCATCGCGCGGGGCGGCTTCCTTCCCTAGAAATGGTCTGAGGGGCCGCGAAGGCCCCGCAGACTCACCCGCCCA
Source organism: Nonomuraea sp. NPDC059007 (assembly GCF_042740555.1). NCBI lineage: Bacteria > Bacillati > Actinomycetota > Actinomycetes > Streptosporangiales > Streptosporangiaceae > Nonomuraea > Nonomuraea sp. NPDC059007. The sequence goes on from NZ_JBHYJD010000017.1 coordinate 117,805, forward strand.
GGTGCAGATCGACACCGAGCAGGATCAGGAACCACAGGAATATGGCCAGCAGCGCCTCGGCCAGGTCTTTGAGCAGGGCCGGGGTGATGTAGTCGTGGATCCACGCAACGTAGATGCCGACGAGCACGTAGATCAGGAATATCAGGCTCACGCCTCTGCGATACAGCGCCATCACGCTCCTCAGGTGGTCGGGGGGCTCCTGGCGACTGCCCTGAGAACGTCGGACCAAACGGCTACCCTCAAGCCATGGTGCTCATCGGTGCTCATGTCGACCAGGACGATCCCGCCGCCCACGCCGCCGAGGTCGGCGCCGAGGTGGTGCAGTTCTTCCTCGGCGATCCCCAGGGCTACAAGGGCCCGGTGCTGCCGGACAAGCCGGTCGAGGGTGTGGAGATCTACATCCACGCCCCGTACCTGGTCAACGTGGCCACCACCAACAACAAGATCAGGATTCCCAGCCGCAAGCTGCTCACCCAGCATCTGACGGCCGCCGCCGACCTGGGCGCCAAGGGCCTGATCGTGCACGGCGGCCACGTCAACAACAGCGACGACCCCCAGGTCGGCTTCGACAACTGGCGCAAGGTGTTCGAGCGCCTGGAGGAGCGGCGCATCCCCGTCCTCATCGAGAACACCGCGGGCGGCGGCAACGCGATGGCCCGCAAGCTGGAGCGCATCGCCCGGCTGTGGGAGGCGCTCGACGGCTTCGACGTGGGGTTCTGCCTCGACACCTGCCACGCCCACGCCGGCGGCGAGGAGCTCGTCGACCTGGTCGACCGGGTCAAGGCCATCACCGGCCGCATCGACCTGGTCCACTGCAACGACTCGCGCGACGACTTCGACTCCGGTGCCGACCGGCACGCCAACATCGGCGAGGGGAAGATCGACCCTGAGCTGATCCTCGCGGTCTGCCGGGCCGCCGGCGCCCCGGTCATCGTCGAGACCCCCGCGGCGGGCCAGGCGGACGACATCGCCTTCCTCCGCAAGAACCTCTGATACACAGCCTGTGGATAACTTCCCTGGATTACCGAGCCGCGGAAGTGGGTAAGGGCGTCAGCCCGCCCACGCGCCCGTGAGGAACCGCACGACGTTCAGCACCATCAGCGGCCCCGACACCATGGCGTACGCGGCGATCACCCACCGGTGCCGCAACCGGGCGATCGCCACCCACAGGGGAAACCACAGCAGCAGCGAACGCGGGATCGACAGGTAGTAGGCCGAGGTCATCAGCGCCCCGGCCTGCAACCCGCAGTAGACGACCTCGCTCCAGCGCCGCAGGGCGAGCAGCCACACCAGCCCCAGCACGGCCACGGCGACCCCGGCGATCTCCATCCGGAACGCGACCGCGAACTCGTCCTCGCCCATGGCCGCGCCCCACGTCTTGGCGAACGACTCCCAGGGCCACACCATCTCCCGGCCCCAGCCGGCCTCCTGCGCGTGCTTCCACGCGAACCAGTCGCCCGAGCGCGTGTAGTGGAAATACGAATACCCCACCAACGGCAGAAACGGTACGGCCAGCCAAGGCGCCAGCCGGAGCAAGGGCCGCGACGAGGCGAACTCCACCCACAGGGCAAGCGCCAGGAACAACCCGGTGATCCGCACACACGAGGCGCCCGCGGCCAGCACGACGGCCAGCGGCCAGCGCCGCTGCCTGGCGGCCAGCCACGCCGGCACCGCGAACGCCAGGAAGAGCGACTCGCTGTAGCCGGCGGCCAGGAAGACGGCGGTCGGGAAGAGCAGCAGCGCCAGCACGGCCACCCAGCCGGTACCGCCCTCGAAAACGGCGAGCCGGGCCAGGAAGATCGTCGCCACCGCCCCCGCGACCAGCGAGATCAGCAGCCCGGCCAGCGCCCAGTCGGGTACGACCAGGTGCACCAGCCGCAGCGCCATCGGCAGCCCGGGGAAGAACGCGGGCAGCCCCGCGTCCGGCGGCCGGCCGGGTACGCCGTCGTAGCCGTGCTCGGCGATGATGACGAACAACCCGGCGTCCCAGGCCCGCCACTTGCCCAGATAGTCCTGAAGGGAGATGCCGAGCAGCGTCGCCACGAGCAGTCCGGCGCGCGAGCCGAGCCACAGCAGCAGCGCGTCACGATCGGCCGAACGAGTGATCATCGAGAGGCGGGCAGCAGGGTGTAGCGGTCGCGGGCCTCGTCGAAGACGCCACCGATCTGGTCGTCGACGCCGCCCTGCCGTACCACGTCCTTGTCGGGACGGAGGATGTCGCGCACGACGAAGGCCATCATGATGCCGATGGTGATCACACGGCCCCACACCGCGGTGAAGTACGTGTCGTCACCGATGCCCAGGTCGGCCCGGTCCAGCGGCGGCTGGGCGAGCAGGTAGAGCCAGATGGCGAAGAAGTACCAGACCTCGGCCACCTGCCACAGGGCCAGCGGCTTCCAGTTGGGCCTGGCCAGCACGGCGAACGGCACCAGCCACAGCACGAACTGCGGCGACCACACCTTGTTCGTCATCATGAACGCGGCCAGCGCCAGGAAGCAGATCTGCGCCAGCCGGGGACGGCGCGGTGCGGCCAGCGTGAGCACGGCGATGCCGAGGCAGAGCACGGCCAGCGAAGCGGTGCCGAGCAGGCTCACGTCGGCGGTGCCGAGCACGGGCCAGCCCTTGTTCTGGAAGAACAGCCAGGGCGAGCCCCAGTCGACGCCGCGTTCCTGGGAGAAGAAGTAGAAGCGGCGCCAGCCGTCCCAGGCGAAAATCATGAACGGCAGGTTGACCAGGAGCCAGGCGGTCACCGCCCCGGCCACCGTGACGATGAACGGCCGCCATCGCGCGGTGCGCACCGTGAGCAGGAAGAGCGCGCCCAGGAACATCAGCGGGTAGAACTTGGTGGCGATCGCCAGCCCGAGCAGAACTCCGGCCAGGACCTGCCGTTTCCTGGCCCAGGCCAGCAGCATGCCCATCGAGAGGGCCCCGGCCACCAGGTCCCAGTTGATGTAGGCGGCCAGGATCACCGACGGCGCGAGCGCGTACCAGAGAGCGTCCCAGCGGCGGGTCGGGCCGGCCACCGCGGCCATCAGCAGCACGCCGATCACCAGGCAGACGCCGAGCAGGACGACGGTGATGTCGTAGAAGCGCACGCCCTGCGCGGCCACGCCCTCCGCGGACCTGACCAGCCAGGCGATGACCTGCATGACCTCGCCCAGCACGACCGGGTACTCGACCTGCTTGTCGAACGGGACCTGGGCGAAGTAGGGGTTCTCGGTCGACAGTTGCCGGTCGAAGTAGAGCGGGTAGATGTCGGTGTAGCAGAAGCTGGTGTAGGTGGTGACCTGGTCGTTCCACCCGCCGGTACGGCACGGCAGCCTGAACAGGTACGCCAGCGTCGCCCCCAGGGCGGCGAACAACCCCAGGGGCAGGTACGAAGCCGCCCTTATGTGGACAGGCGGCTTCATCCGTCCTCGCGGCGGCTCGGCATCGGATCGGGAACCGTCGCGCCGCCGCCCATCATGCCGTCGTCACCCTCGGGGAAACCCTGCTCGTTGGGGTCGACGTTGACGTTGCCGTCGTCCTCACAGGCCGGGTCGAGGAGCGGGCAGTCGGTCGGGTCCTCGAACGGGTTCTCCGGGTCGATCGTGCGCGTGGGCGTCGGGGTGGGCTTGGGCGCCAGGTTCTCCGGCACACCGGTGTCCGCGCGCGGCGGGAACTGCTCGACCTTGTCGTTCTTGGTGGCCTCGGTCATGAAGGTCTTCCAGATGGCGGCCGGGTACGTGGCACCCTGGTATCCGCTCGGAAGCGGCGCCTCGGCCGCCGTGCTGTACGGCTTCTGCGGCGTGTACTTCTTCTCCTTGGCCGGGTCCTTGCCCCGGTACCACGGGCAGTTGTCGAACCTCGGCCGGACGATCTTTCCCGACTTGGTCACGCACTGCTGGCGGAAGATGCCCACGGCGGTGGAGATCTGCGGGGTGAATCCGACGAACCAGACGTCCTTGTTGTCGTTGTTGGTGCCGGTCTTGCCGGCGACCGGGCGGTTGTAGAGGGCGGCGTTCCTGCCGGTACCGCTCTTGACCACGGCCTGGAGCGCCACGGTCGCGTCCGCCGCGGCCTCAGGGGTGATCACCTTGACGGGGTTGATCCGCTTCTTGTCGTCCCAGAGGGTCTGGCCGTCCCGGTTGACGACCTTCATGATGACGTGGTTCTTGAAGTGCATGCCGGCGTTGGCGAAGATCGAGTAGCCCCCGGCCTGCTCGACCGCCGTCACCCCGCTCGAACCGATCGTGAGCTGGTACATCTGGCGTTCCTTGGTCGACACCAGGCGCTCCTTGTTGATGCCGGCGCGGGAGGCGATGTCGATGACGGCGTCGAGGCCGACCTTCTCCCCCATCTTCGCGAAAGCGGTGTTGACCGAGCTCGCGGTGGCGTTGACGACGTCGACCGCCGACGCCTTCGACGCGTGGTCGTTGTCGATGGGCTTGGTGCCCTCAAGCGTGATCGGTCCCTTGGCGGGCAGGTAGCTGCGCAGGCTGTAGCCCTGGTCCAGCCAGGCCGCCAGCACATAGGGCTTGAAGGCGGAGGCTGCCTGCTTCACCGACATGAACGCGTCGATCCACTGGTCGTTGGCGTAGTCGTCACCGCCGTAGAAGGCCTTGATCCGGCCGTCGCGCGGGTCCACCGCGGCCATGGTGGACATGACCTCGTCGGGTGCGTTCGCCGTGTGCTGGTTGACCGCCTTCTTCGCGGCCTCCATCAGGCCCGTGTCGAGGGTGGTCGTGATCCTGTAGCCGCCGGTCTTCAGGTCGTCCATGTCGATGCCGTGGTCACGTTCGAGCTCGTTGACCACGGCCATGATCATGTAGCCCTCGACGCCCTTGAAGTAGTCCTTCTCGCGGCTGCTGGTGAGCTTCGGCGCGGTGGGCGACTTGCTGAGCAGGTTGCCGTAGTTGGCCGGGTCGAGCTTGCCCAGCTGCTCGAGCACGTACTTGTACCGGAACTGGGTGGGGCCCTTGTCTCCCGACTTCTCCGACTGGTCGAAGGAGGAGGGGTTCTGGATGCGGCCGGCGAGGTAGGCGCCCTGCTCGGGGGTGAGGTCCTTGACGTCCTTCTTGAAGAAGGCCTCGGCGGCGGCGCCGATGCCGTAGGCCCCGCGGCCGAAGTAGATGGTGTTGAGGTACTGGGAGAGGATCTGTTCCTTCGGCAGCGACTTGTTCAGCTTGACCGCGACGAAGATCTCCTTGACCTTGCGCTCAAGCGAGCGCTCCTGGGACAGGCCGTCGTAGTAGTTGCGGGCCATCTGCTGGGTGATGGTCGAGGCGCCCTGGACCTGCTGGCCGGTGGCCGTGCTCCACAGCGAGCGGACCATGCCGGAGAAGGAGATGCCGGCGTCGTCGCGGAAGGAGCTGTTCTCCGCCGCGATCACCGCGTCCTGGACGTGCCGCGGGACCTGCTGGATCTGCACCTCTTTGCGCTTGGTGCCGAGCCTGGCGATCACCTTGTTGTTGGCGTCGCGGATGATGCTGGCCTGGTCGTCGACGCCGTCCTGCACCTGTGCCTGCGTGGGCATGGGCGTGAGGGAGTAGCCCACCATGATCATGCCGAACACGCCGGCGGCCACGACCACGATGCCGACCACGACGATCTTCCAGCTCGGCAGGAACCGGCGCCAGTTGCGGCCCTCACCGTCGCCCCTGCCGGGCCCGGCGGGCGGTGGCGGGCCTTCCGGGCCGCCGCGTCCGCGTCCACGGCGCGGCGCCTGGCTCACGACGGTGTCCTGCTGCTCCTGCGGGCGACGGCGCGAGGTGCGCTGCGGTCCCGTGCCGGCCTGCTCCGGGTGCGCGCCGGGCTGTCCCGGGTACGCACCAGGCTGCCCCGGTTGCCCGGGTTGTCCAGGCTGCCCGGGGCGCGGACCGGGCCGGCCCTGCTGACCCGGTTGGCCCTGCTGTCCGGGCTGACCGGGCTGACCGGGCTGGGCGCGGCGGGGCTGCGGCGGGTCGAAGCCCGGCCCCTGCCCCTGCTGCGCGGCCATCGCACCGGTCTGCTCGTAGGCTGCCTCCGGACGACGTGGCGGCTGCGCCGTACCCCAGGAACCGGTCTGGGGGGTCTGCCCCTGAGAGGCAGCTGAACGGGGTGAGCTTGAGCGACGGCGCCTTCCTTGGCGTCCTGTCCCCTCGTTGCTGCTGTAACTCACACGTCCTCGCATCGTCGTCGGATGGCACGGCGGGTGGGCGTGAGGCTGCTCGCCGCCCTCGGTCTCACGGTTGGCCGACGAGGTCAGGCGGTCCGTTGCCGAGGACGTACGAGACCGCCAGGTGGTTCCAGGAACAACCTTGGCAGACCTCGACGACGTACACCCTGAACTCGTCGTAATCATGGGCCATGTCGACGAGTTCTGACGTGGCCTTTGCTTGACCAGCATGGCGACCCAGGGAATCCCCATAGACATAGGTCACGTTGGTGACGTTCTCCCTCTCGCACACCGGGCAGGTGCGTTCGGTGGGCTCGCCTAGGTGGCGTGCCGCGCGGAGGAGGTACGGCTGTGCGTCACAGACGTCACGGGGCACAGTGCGCCCTGAGCGCACCGAGCGGACCACCGCCCGCTTGGCGAGGCCGTAATCCACCACCCTTCGCTGTGACCACATGCGCGCCAGACTACGGCTTTTTACCGATTCCTCCCAACGCCTTGGGAAAGTCATTAATTGCGGCCATATAGCGGAGCGACGTATCCTCAAGATGTATCGAGCCGATACATCGACGCGAGAGGAGGGCGGTTCCAATGGTCAGCGGACAGGGCAGAGTGCTGGAACTGGCCGTGCTCGGGTCGCTGCACGAGACGCCGCTTCATGGCTACGAGCTGCGCAAACGGCTCAACGAGCTGCTCGGCATGTTCCGTGCGTTCTCCTACGGTTCGCTGTACCCCTGCTTGAGGTCGCTCCTGGAGCAGGGTCTTATCGTGGAAGAGCAACCCACTCGGGTGAGCGGCAGATCGAAGATCGTCTACAAGCTCACCGCCGAAGGCAAGGAGCGGCTCCAGGAGCTGCTCACCCAGGCCGGGCCGTCCGCGTGGGAGGACGAGAGCTTCGGCATCCACTTCGCCTTCTTCCGCCATACCGAGGCCGAGGTGCGCCTGCGCATCCTCGAAGGCCGCCGCAGCCGGCTCGAGGAACGACTCGACGCCGTCCGCACCGCGCTCGCGCGTACCAGGGAAAGGCTCGATGCTTACACCCTGGAGTTGCAGCGTCACGGTCTGGAATCGGTCGAGCGCGAGGTGCGTTGGCTGAATGAGCTGATCGCGACAGAGAGACGGGCCTCGGAGCCCGCGAGAAATAACACAGATGAGTAAGGGAGCGAGTGCGATGGGTTCGGTTCGCGTGGCCGTTGTCGGTGTCGGCAACTGCGCGGCATCGCTGGTCCAGGGCGTGCACTATTACAAGGACGCCGACCCGGACGCCAGGGTCCCCGGCCTGATGCACGTCAAGTTCGGCGAGTACCACGTCGGTGACGTCGAGTTCGTCGCCGCCTTCGACGTGGACGCCAAGAAGGTCGGGCGCGACCTGTCCGAGGCGATCGTGGCCAGTGAGAACAACACGATCAAGATTACGGATGTGCCGCCCACGGGTGTGATCGTGCAGAGGGGCCACACCTTCGACGGTCTCGGCGAGTTCTACCGCGAGATCATCGAGGAGTCCGACGAGGCTCCGGTGGACGTCGTGAAGGTCCTCAAGGAGAACCGGGTGGACGTCCTCGTCTCCTACCTCCCAGTCGGCTCGGAGGAGGCCGACCGCTTCTACGCGCAGTGCGCCATCGACGCCAAGGTCGCCTTCGTCAACGCGCTGCCGGTCTTCATCGCCTCCGACCCCGAGTGGGCGGAGAAGTTCGAGGAGGCGGGCGTCCCGATCATCGGCGACGACATCAAGTCGCAGGTCGGCGCCACCATCACGCACCGCGTCATGGCCAAGCTCTTCGAGGACCGCGGGGTCGAGCTGCTGCGCACGTACCAGCTCAACTTCGGCGGCAACATGGACTTCATGAACATGCTGGAGCGCAAGCGCCTCCAGTCCAAGAAGATCTCCAAGACGCAGTCGGTCACCTCGCAGATCCCGCACGAGATGGGCAAGGCCGACGTGCACATCGGCCCGTCCGACCACGTGCCGTGGCTCGACGACCGCAAGTGGGCCTACGTCCGCCTGGAGGGCCGCTCGTTCGGCGACACGCCGCTGAACCTGGAGTACAAGCTCGAGGTCTGGGACTCCCCCAACTCGGCCGGCATCATCATCGACGCCGTCCGCGCCGCCAAGATCGCCCTTGACCGGGGCATCGGCGGCCCGATCCTGAGCGCCTCCTCGTACTTCATGAAGTCCCCGCCCGTCCAGCACAGCGACGACGAGGCGCGCGACTACGTCGAGAAGTTCATCCGCGGCGAGGTGTCCCGATAGGTCACGGCTGGGCGCCGTGCCGGCGCCCAGCCACCCGAGCGGCCGGAGGCAGCCCGTCCTCCGGCGCCGTCTCCCACGCCAGCGGATCGTCGCCCAGAGCCGTGAGCAGCGGAACCTGCTCCTTGCACCACGGCGAGATCGCCAGCAGGCCGTTGCCCACGCCCACGGCGAACTCCTTCCACGGCATCCACAGGACCTCGCCCACCTCGTCGGGGTTGGCGTCGACCGGCCCCTTCACCGTGACCCTGTAGACCGGGCACAGCTCGTGCTCCACGACGCCGTTGGGCATGACCGCCCGGTAGGAGAATGCCGGCAGCATCAGGTCGGCACGCTCGGCGTCCAGACCCAGCTCGTAGGAGAGCCTGCGCAGCACCGCGTGCTCTACGGCCTCGCCGGGCAGCGGGTGGCCGCAGCAGCTGTTGGTCCAGACTCCCGGCCACGTCAGCTTGTGCCCGGCCCGCCTGGTCAGCAGTACCCGGCCGGCCGGGTCGAAGACGTAGCTGGAGAAGGCCAGGTGGAGAGGGGTGTCCCGGCCGTGTACCGACGTTTTGGGGGCGGCGCCGATCGCGTTTCCCTCGCCGTCGACCAACACCACGTGTTCCTCAGTCGTCACAGAACGAAGCGTACGGGAACCTGTCTCCCCGGAGAACGGGCAGAACCAGAAGCAGCGCGGCAGCCGCCGGCGGCTAGGCTGGCTGCGTGTCATTTGTCGCCGATCTCCGTGTGGTCCTGCAGGGCCGGGACTACCGACGGTTGTTCGGCACCCGCCTGGTCTCCCAATTCTCCGACGGCATCTTCCAGTTCGGCGTGGCCGGATTCGCCTTCTTCAGCCCCGAGAAGCAGACCACCGCGCTGCAGGTGGCGGCGGGCATGGCGGTCCTGTTCCTGCCGTACAGCATCCTGGGGCCGTTCGTCGGCGTCTTCATCGACAGGTGGTCGCGGCGCCAGATCCTGGTGATCGCGCCGGTGGTCCGCGGGGTGCTGCTGCTGATCGCCGCCGCCCTGGTCGCCCTCGACACCCCCGACGAGTTCTTCTACGCGGCCGCGCTGGGCGTGCTCGGCGTCAACCGCTTCTTCCTGGCCGCGCTGGGCGCCTCCCTGCCGCACGTGGTGCCCAGGGACCAGTTGATGGCGGCCAACGCGGTCACGCCGACCTCCGGCACGGTTATCACCTTCGTCGGCGTCGGCGTCGCCACGCTGATGCGCGGCGTGTTCGGACCCGGTGACTCCGGCGTCGCCCTCGTGCTGGTCACCTCGGGCGTGCTGTTCAGCCTGAGCGCCCTGGTCGCCAGGACCATGCGCCGCGACCTGCTCGGCCCCGACTTCGACCCCAACCGGCCGCAGGTCAAGGAGGCCGTGCGCAACGTCCTCAAGGGCCTGGTGGAGGGCGCCAAGCACCTCGCGCACCGCCGCAGGGCCGCCGCGGCGATGGGCGCCATGGCCGCGCACCGCTTCATGTACGGCATGGCCACCGCGCTCGGCATCATCCTCTACCGCTACTACTTCACCAACGGCGACTCCGAGGCGGCCCTGAAGGGCATCGGCGTGGTCGTGGCCACCTCCGCCGTCGGCTACGCCCTGGCGGTGATCGTCACGCCCCTGGCCACCGAACGTATGCCGGTCGAGCGCTGGGTGCCGCTGATGCTGGTCACGGCCGGCGTCCTGTCCGCGATCCTGGTGACGCCCTTCCAGGAGTGGGGCCTGTGGATCTCCGGCTTCGTCCTGGGCCTGGCCGGGCAGAGCGTCAAGATCTGCGCCGACACCTCCGTCCAGCGCGACGTCGAGGACGCTTACCTGGGCCGGGCCTTCTCCCTCTACGACATGTTGTTCAACGGCATGTTCGTGCTGGCCGCCGGGCTCTCGGCGGCGATCCTGCCCGCCAACGGCAAGTCGTACCTGGCCGTCGGCATCATCGCCGTCGGCTACCTGGTCAGCGCGCTGATCTACCGGCTGGTCACGGCGCCGTCGCGCGTCCCCTCCGCGCGCTGAGGAGAGGACGCGCCGGGCACTAGCCCTTCTGCTGCTCCCGAACCCACGCCAGCAACGCCTCCGTGGCCGCCTCCTTGCCGAGCACGCCCCGGTCGAGGCGGAGGTCGAGCAGAAACTTGTAGGCCCTGCCCACCATCGGACCCGGGCCGATGCCGAGGACCCGCTGGATCTCGTTGCCGTCGAGCTCCGGCCGGATCTTGGCCAGCTCCTCCTCGTCGGCCAGCCGGGCGATGCGCTCTTCGAGCTGGTCGTAGGTACGCGAGAGGAGGGCCGCCTTCCGCTTGTTGCGGGTCGTGCAGTCAGCCCTGGTCAGCTTGTGGAGGCGGTCGAGCAGGTGACCGGCGTCGCGTACGTAGCGGCGTACGGCGCTGTCGGTCCACTCCCCCGAGCCGTAGCCGTGGAAACGCAGGTGGAGCTCGACCAGGCGGGCCACATCTGCCACCACGTCCTTGGGGAACCTGAGCTCGGTCATGCGCTTCTTGGTCATCTGCGCGCCGACGAGCTCGTGGTGGTGGAAGGAGACCCGGCCGCCGGCCTCGTGCCGCCTGGTCTTGGGCTTGCCCACGTCGTGCAGGAGCGCCGCCCAGCGCAGGATGCGGTCGGCCTTGCCGTCCTCCTCCTGGGCGATGGCCTGGTCGAGGACGGTCAGCGAGTGCTCGTAGACGTCCTTGTGCCGGTGGTGCTCGTCGATCTCCAGGCGGAGCATGGGCAGCTCGGGCAGCACGTGCGCGGCCAGACCCGTCTCGACCAGAAGCCCCAGCCCCTCACGCGGGTACGCGCCGCAGACCAGCTTGTCGAGCTCTTCGCGGATGCGTTCGGCGGAGACGATCTCGATCCGCTCGGCCATCTCGGTCATCGCCCTGAGCGCCTCGGGCGCCACCGTGAACCCCAGCTGGGAGGCGAAGCGGGCGGCGCGCAGCATGCGCAGCGGGTCGTCGTCGAAGGACTGCTCGGGCGTGCCCGGCGTGCGCAGGAGCTTCGCGGTCAGGTCGGAGACGCCGCCGTAGGGGTCGACGAACTCGTGGTCGGGCAGCCGTACCGCCATCGCGTTGATCGCGAAGTCACGGCGCTCCAGGTCGGCCTCCAGCGTGTCGCCGTAGACGACCTCGGGCTTGCGCGACTTGGGGTCGTAGGACTCGCTCCGGTAGGTGGTGATCTCCAGCAGCCAGTTGCCCTTGCGGACGCCGACCGTGCCGAAGTCGATCCCGATGGTCCAGACGGAGTCGGCCCAGTCCTTGACGAGTTCGAGCACCCGCTCCGGCCGGGCCTCCGTCGTCAGGTCGAGGTCGTTGCCGATGCGCCCGAGGAGGATGTCGCGCACCGAGCCGCCCACCAGGGCCAGCTCGTGCCCTCGGGCGGCGAACAGCTCGCCGAGCTCGTCGGCGACCGGGGCGATCTTGTGAAAGTGCTGATTTGAGTCCGGCAAGCTGGGTAGGTCCTTCACGCATTACGGAACATATCCCCCGAGCCACACCAGGTCCGGGTTACCGTCGGTCAGAGACCGTCGGGGGCCATGGAACGAGGCTAGGAGCTCATCTATGAAGGACGCCCTCGCGATCCACCGCTGGCTCCTCGCACACCAGGTCCATCATGAGATCGTACGCCTTCCGCGCCCCATGACATGCGCGGACGAGCTGCCCGAGACGATCTCCGCAGCCCCTTCCCGCTGCGTGGCCGTGACGATGTTCGAGGCGGTCACCAGGCTGGGCCGGGAGGCCGTCGCCGTCGTGTCCACCGTCGCCGCACCGCCCAGGCCTGGAGTGGTCGGGGGACTGCTCGGGGCCAGGAAAGTACACCCTGCCCCGGCCTTCGTGGTCAACGAGGTTACCGACTACGCCGCCGGGCTGGTCTGCCCGCTGCTGCTGCCGCCCACCCTCGCCGTCCTCATCGACGACCGCATCAAGCCTGATCATCAGTCCGTCTTCCTCGCCACGGGTGAACGCCACACGGCCCTCACCTTGCGCGCGTACGACCTGCTGTCACTCATGTCTGGCAAGTCCATGGACCTCCGGGCGCCAAGGCCCAGAGGTTCCCGCCAGACGGTCGCGCTACGGCACTGAGCCCGTACCATTGCGGGCGTGCGCCGTACTCCACCCCGGACTGACGCGTGATCGGAAAGGCCACGCTTCTCGCAGTCCTCTCCGCCGCGTTGCTCGCCCCCGTGGTCGCGACAACGCCGGGTACGGCTGCCGCCATGACGGCCAGACAGGAGCTGACCCTCACCGTCAAGGCGATCACGCCCGAGCTGCCGACCAAGCCCACGGACCAGATCAGGCTGTCGGGCACGCTCCGCAACGGCACAGGGGCCGCCCTGACCGGCGTGCAGGTGGGCGTGCGCTACACCAGCCAGCGCATCACCGACCGCGCCTCGATCAAGGCGTTCGCCGAGGACCAGGCGAACCAGCTGCCCCGGCGTTCACCGACCTCCCTCATGAACATCCCGGCGATCGGCGCCGGCGCGAGCGTCGACTGGAGTCTCACGGTCACGCCCATGCAACTCGGCATGAACGCCTTCGGCGTCTACCCGATCACGGTCGAGGTCGTGCCGGTCGCGGCGTCCTGGCAGCCGCTGGCCAAGGCCCACACCTTCCTCACCTACATGCCGCCGACCACGCCCAAGCTGCCGCGCAACCGGCTGTCGGTGGCGCTGCCGATCGTCGACGCGCCGCACCGCTCCGACGACGCCACGTTCACCGACGACAAGCTCGCCGCCGCGCTCAAGCCCGGCGGGCGCCTGGCCGACCTCGCCGCCCTCGCCAAGACGGCGCCGAAGTACGTCACCTGGTTCGTCGAGCCCGGCCTGCTCGACGACGTCCAGGCGATGACCAAGGGCTACACGCTCAAGAACGGCAAGAAGCAGCCCGCCGACCCGGCCGCCGCGCCGTGGCTGGACTCCCTGCGCACCTCGCTGACCGGCGCGCCCGTCGTGGCGATCCCGTACGGCGACCCCGACGTGGCCGCGCTGGCCCACCACGGCCCCGACAACGGCGTGAACACGGCGATCGCCGCCGCCGACGTGGCCGCCGCCCGGCACTTCAAGCGCGACATCCCCACCTCGGCCAACTGGCCGGTGGCGGGCAAGCTCGACGACGACGCCCTCGACCTGCTGTCGGTCAGCAAGGTCGGCACCGTCCTGCTCAACCCGGCCAACGTGCCGCCCCAGACGCCGGCCACGACCACACTCGACGCGGCCACCACGCTCGACAGCGTCTCGGGCCCGGTCACCGCGCTCCTGCCGGACGAGGAGCTGAGCCGCATGTTCGAGCTCGACTCGGCCGCCGGGCGCACCGCCGTACTCAACAAGCAGCGTTTCATCGCCGAGACGGCGATGATCGCCGCCGAGCCCGGCCAGGTCAGGCCGAGGAACCTGGTCGTGGCGCCGTCGCGGCGCTGGTCCCCGGACCCGGTGTTCGTCTCGGCGCTGCTCAAGACCGCGGCCCGGCTGCCGTGGCTGGCCTCCGGTGAGCTCGGCTCGATCAAGCCGGCCAAGGTGCAGACGCCGCGTACCGGACTCGTCTACACCGAGCAGGACCGCAAGGAAGAGCTCAGCCAGAAGTACCTCGAACCGGTCAAGGTGGCCGCCGCCGAGGCCGATCTGGCCACCCGGATCACCACCGACAAGCGCTCGGCCGGGTTCGAGAACGCCGTGCTCCGCCTGACCTCCTCCGCCTGGCGCAACAGCACGCGGGCCGGACGGTCGGCCACCAAGCAGGTCGTCTCGTCGCTCGACGACCGGCTCGGCCTCATCACGATCAGCGGGGCCAGCCGCGACCAGCCGCGCACGCTGGCCGGCGTCGACGGCCAGGTGCCCATCAGCGTGCGCAACGGGCTGAGCACGTCGGTCACGCTGATGGTCGACGTGTCCTCCAACAACCGCGAGCTGCTGCAGATCGACCCCAAGTACGTCAAGAAACGCATGACGATAGGCAAGGGCGAGATCGGCACCGTGCCGGTGCCCATGACGGTCAAGACCAGCGGCGACGCGACCATCACCGTTCAGCTGGAGACGGCCGACGGCGTGGCGTACGGTGATCCCGTCAAGCTGACCATCAGGACCACCGGCTACACCGGCATCGCCCTCGTCATCGTGGGGGGCGCGTTGTCGGTCATGCTCGCCGCCGTGGTCACCCGCATCCTGCGGCGGCGCTCGCAGAAGCGTCCGGCGCGAGCGGCGCAGGCCCGGGAGAGTGAGAAGGTATGAGCCGCCTGATGAGGGCGAGCGCGATCATGGCCGCCGGCACGATGGTCTCGCGCGTCACCGGCTTCGTCCGCACGATGGTGCTGGCATCGGCGGTCGGCACCGCGCTGCTCGGCGACGCCTACAACGTCGCCTACGCCATCCCGTACTCCATCCTCGACCTGCTCCTGCTGGGCGTGCTGAGCAGCGTCATCGTGCCGATGATCGTGCAGGCGCAGCAGCGCGACGCCGACGGCGGGCGGGCCTTCGAGCAGCGGCTGCTGACGCTGGCCACGCTCGCGCTCATCGTGGTGGCGGCGCTCGCGGTGCTGGCCGCCCCCCTGCTCATCGACCTCTACACCAACTGGCGGCCCGGATCCCGGCAGTACGAGGTCGCGGTCCTGCTGGCCCGGCTGATCCTGCCGCAGCTCGCCTTCTTCGGCCTCGGCGCGGTGGCCGGCGCCATCCTCAACACCCGCGACCGCTTCGCCGCCCCGATGTGGGCGCCGGTGCTCAACAACATCGTGGTCATCGGCGTGTTCCTCGCCTACTCCGGCGGCGACAACCTGGCGACCGTCAGCGACGGCCAGCTCGCGCTGCTCGGCCTGGGCACCACCGCCGGCATCGTCGCGCAGGCGACCGTCCTGGTCATCGCGCTCAAGCGGGCGCGCTTCCAGTTCCGGCCCCGCCTCGACGTACGCAACGCCCGGCTCGGCGAGATGGCCAAGGCGGGCGGCTGGACGATCGGCTACGTCGTCATCACCCAGCTCGGCTTCATGCTGATCACCAACCTGGCCAGCGCCGCCGGCGACGCGGTGCCCAACCACGGCGTCAGCCCGTACACCTACGCCTTCCAGCTCTTCCAGCTGCCCTACGGCATCATCGGCGTCTCGGTGATCACCGCGATGCTGCCCAAGATGAGCCGCGCGGTCACCGACGGGCGCATGGACGACCTGCGCTCGGAGTTCGGCTCCGGGGTGCGGCTGATCTCGTGCGTGATGGTCCCGGCCTCGCTCCTGCTCATGGTGCTCGGTCCCGCGATCACCGTGCCGATCTACGCCCACGGCGAGACCGCCGTCGCCGACGCCGTCTACATCGGTAACGTCCTTCAGGTGTACGGCCTGGCCCTCATGCCCTTCGCCGTCTTCCAGCTCCTGCTCCGGGTCTTCTACAGCTTCGGCGACACCCGCACGCCGGTCTTCATCGGGGCCGGGACCACCGCCGCCGGCGCCGTGCTGATGCTGGTGGCCAACGCGCTGCTGCCGCCGGCCTACGTGGTGATGGGACTCGCGTTCGCCTACGCGTGCGCGTACGCGCTGGGTGCGGTGGTCGCCTGGATGATGGCCTCGCGGCGCGCGGCCGGGCTGGGCGGCTGGACCATCGGCACCGCGCTGACCCGCATGTATCTGGCCGCGATGCCCACCGCGGTGCTCGCGCTCGCCTCGGTGTGGGTCAGCCAGCAGGTCTTCGGCGAGCTCGCCTTCCTCAACTCTCTGATCATCCTGGCGGTCGGCGGCGGTCTCGGCGGGCTGCTCTACTTGGCCATTGCCCATAAGATGCGCATCCCCGAGGTCAACTCAATCGTTGGAATGGTCGCGGGACGGGTAGGCCGGTAAAGAACGCGGGCGTACACGGCGCGGCACTACGATGGTGCGGACACGCGCGAATGGCAGCAGGAGGGGCGTGGGCGGATCCACCCGACATAGCGTGCCTACGTGGGATTCCTCCACGAAGGTGTGTCGAGGCACGGACTCGCCCGATCGGCGGAGCGGAGAAGGTCAGTGAGCACGTCGGCGGTCGAACCGGGCACGCGCCTCGCTGAGCGTTTCCGGCTGGAGGACCGCGTGAGCGAGTCCGACGGTGCAACCTTGTGGAAAGCCATCGACGAGATCCTCGCCCGTCCCGTGTCCGTTCTGACCTTCGCCCCCGACTTCCCGCGTGTCCACGAGGTCGTCACCGCCGCCCGCGCCGCCAGCCGCCTCACCGATCCCCGGCTGACGCAGGTCTTCGACGCCGCCCAGGACGACGACCACGCGTACGTGGTGAGCGAGTGGGTGACCGGCGAGTCGCTGTCGGACCTGCTGGCCGCCGGGCCGCTGGACCCGGAGCGCGCCGCCGGCCTGGTCGCCGAGGCGGCCGAGGCCCTGGCCCACGCGCACGAGGCCGACCTCTACCACCTCTGCCTGCGCCCCGCCCACCTGGTGTGGACCACCGGCAACACGGTCAAGGTGCTCGGCGTGGCGGTCGACGCCGCGCTGGCCGGGCTCACCGCCGACCACCCGGCCCACGAGGACGCCGAGGGCCTCGGCCGGCTGCTGTACGCCGGCCTGACCGGGCACTGGCCGGGCGACGAGGACGAAGGCGGGCTGCCCGCAGCGCCCATGATCGACGGCCACTTCGCCACGCCCCGGCAGGTCACCGCGGGCCTGCCCGGCTACCTCGACACGATCACCGTCCGGGCGGTGCTGCCCGAGTCGCGCAAGGGCCATCCGGCGCTGACCACACCGGCCGAGGTCGCCGAGGAACTGTCCGGCGTCCCGCGGCCCATGCCCATCTCCATCTCGTACGCCTCGCCCGCGCCGTCGGTCACCACGACCTCCCGTTCCGAGGGCCTCGACACCCGGCGCGAACCTCCGCCCCAGCAGACCGTGATCTCCAACCGCCCGCAGAACGGCGGCGGCAGCATGCTCAACCGGCTGCTGATGACCGTGGTCGTGCTCCTGGTCATCGCGGCGGTCGGCGTGGGCGCGTGGACGATCGGCCGCAGCCTCGGCAGCCCGTCAGAGCCCGAGGCGGGCGGCGGCGAGCCGAGCACGTCGAAGACGGCCGCGGCCGAGATCCAGCCGGTCAAGCCGGCCAAGGCCGACGGCTTCGACCCGCTCGGCGACGGCTCGGAGAAGCCGGACCGGGCCTCGGCGGCCATCGACGGCAAGCCCAGCACGTTCTGGAAGACCGAGAACTACAACGACGCCGACCTCGGCGGGCTCAAGGACGGCGTCGGCCTGCTGCTCGACATGGGCAAGCCGGTCCAGGTGAGCGACGTGGTGGCCACGCTGTCCGGGGCCTCGGGCAGCGACGTCGAGCTGAAGGTGGGCGACTCGCGCGAGCTGGGTTCGCTGAAGACCGTGGCACGTCACAAGGACGGCTCAGGAAAGATCACTCTGACGCCTGAGCAGCCCGCAAGCGGCCAGTACGTTTTGATCTGGTTTACGCGTCTTCCTGCGGACGATGGCGGGTTTCATGGCACCATCTATGACGTAGTAGTGCATTCTCCCGGATCAGCATAATCAGGAACCCCCTTGTGAACTCCCCACCCGAGACACCCTCAGGCGCAGAGCATTCCGATGCGGAGCTGCTCGCCGCGCACATCGACGGGGATCCACATGCGTTCAGCGAGATAGTCAAGAGGCACCGGGACCGCATGTGGGCGGTTGCCCTCCGCACCCTGGGCGACCCGGACGAAGCGGCCGACGCCGTCCAGGACGCCTTCGTCTCCGCATACCGCAAGGCCGCCACCTTCCGCGGCGAGGCCGCGGTCACCACCTGGCTCCACCGCATCGTGGTCAACGCGTGCCTCGACCGGATGCGCCGCAAATCGGTCCGGCCGGTCGCCGACGACGAGCTCATCGAAGCCGCCGAACGTGACACACCGATGCCCGACCAGACACTCGAACGTGAAGTTTCCATGGAGGTTTCGGCTGCTCTCAAACTCCTGCCCGCCGATCAGCGAGCTGCTCTTGTGCTGGTCGACATGATGGGCTATTCGGTCGAAGACGCAGCTCAAGTGCTCGAAGTCCCCAGCGGGACGGTGAAAAGCCGCTGTGCGCGGGGACGCGCGAAACTTGCCCCAATTCTTTCGCATCTGCGGAACCGTTCGGACCTCGGTCGCGTCTCATCCGCGAAGGGAGCAGAACTTCGTGACGGGTGATACGCACTACGACCTCGAGATCCTGGCCGAGCTGGCCGAGGGTCTTCTAGACGTCGGCACGGCGCGCCAAGTACGCGAACACCTCGCGGTGTGCACCCCCTGCGGGGCGCAGCTGGCGGACTTGGCGGCGGTTCGCGAGGTGCTCGCGGCGACCCCCACACCGGCGATGCCGATGGGAGTCGCGCTACGCATCGACAAGGCGCTGGCGGCCGAGGCCTCCAGAGGCGGAGTCGGCCTGGCGGAAGCGCCCGACTGGGACGAGCTCATGCGGGACGCGCCGTGGGAAACGGCCGCTGAGACGCCGGTTCGCCTCGGGGTGGTCGCCGATGACGGCACGATCGTCCCTGCTCGGCAAAGGGCCTCTCGGCGGCGCCGGTGGGCTCTGCCCGCGGTCGCCTCGGCCGCGGCCGCTGTGGTGGTCGGCACCGCCGTACTGTCTAGTGGGATGCTCACGGCTTCGGGCGGGAACGGCAGCAGCGGCCTGCAGGCCGCGCAACCTTCTAGCCCCGAACCCACGCGCAACGAGATCAGGAGCCGTGGCTACGCGCTGACCGACAGCAACCACAACTACAGCGACCAGAACCTGCGCCAGCCGATGGTGGGCTTCATGGGCAACGCCGAGGTACTGGGCGGCGGTGAGACGCCGACCGGCGTCTCCAAGTGCGTCAACCAGGTCTCCTCGCGCACCAAGCTGAAGGTCTTCGCGGTCGACCAGGGCCAGTACAACGGTCAGGAGGCGCTGATCGTCGCCTCCTGGAAGAACCAGCCGAAGAACAAGCTCAGGCTCGACGTTGTGGACCCGTTCAACTGCAAGAACCTTCGCAAGCCGACAGTCGGCCGCTGGTAAGCGAAATCCCACGTCAGAGCCCACTTCGGTGGGCTCTTTCGTTTTGTGGGCAGGGAAGGGAATCACGCGGGCCTAGGATCTGTTGACGCCACAGGCAACAGCAGACGAGGAAGGCGTGAGAGCGTTGAGCGACGTCCGTAACGTGATCATCATCGGGTCCGGCCCCGCTGGATACACCGCGGCCGTCTACTCCGCACGCGCCGAACTCAAGCCGCTGGTCTTCGAGGGGTCCGTCACCGCGGGCGGCGCGCTCATGAACACCACCGACGTGGAGAACTTCCCGGGCTTCCCCGACGGCATCATGGGCCCCGACCTCATGGACAACCTGCGCAAGCAGGCCGAACGCTTCGGCGCGGAGCTGGTCGCCGACGACGTGATCGAGGTCGACCTCGAAGCCAACCCCAAGGTCATCAAGACCTACACCGACACGTACTACGCCAAGTCGGTCATCCTGGCGATGGGCTCCGGTTACCGCGAGCTCGGCCTGGAGAACGAGAAGCGGTTGTCCGGACGCGGCGTGTCGTGGTGCGCCACCTGTGACGGGTTCTTCTTCCGGCAGAAGGACATCGTGGTCGTCGGCGGCGGTGACACCGCCATGGAGGAGGCCACGTTCCTGACCCGGTTCGGGCGGATGGTCACGGTCGTCCACCGTCGGGATGAGCTGCGCGCCAGCAAGATCATGCAGGAGCGCGCGTTCGCCAACGACAAGATCCGCTTCATATGGGACACCGAGGTCGTGGACGTGCTCGGCGCCGACAAGGTCGAAGCCGTCAAGCTGCGCAACGTCAAGACCGGCGAGGAGAGCGAGCTGGCGACCGACGCGCTGTTCCTCGCGATCGGCCACGACCCGCGCACCGACCTGGTCAAGGGCCAGATCGACCTCGACGAGGACGGATACGTCCAGGTCTCCGCGCCGACGACCGAGACCAACGTCGAAGGCGTCTTCGCCGCGGGCGACGTCGTCGACCACATCTACCGCCAGGCCATCACCGCGGCCGGCACCGGTTGCTCGGCGTCCCTGGACTCCGAGCGCTGGCTGGCCACCCACGAGAACTAAGGAGCGCAATCGTGAAGGCTGTAACCGACGCCACCTTCGAGGCCGAAGTCCTCAAGAGCGACAAGCCGGTGCTGGTCGACTTCTGGGCCGAGTGGTGCGGGCCTTGCCGTCAGGTCGCGCCCATCCTCGAGGAGATCGCCAAGGAGCACGGCGACAAGCTGGAGATCGTCAAGCTGAACATCGACGAGAACCCCGAGGTCCCGCGCAACTACGGCGTGCTGCAGATCCCGACCCTGAACGTCTACAAGGGCGGTGAGGTGGTCAAGCAGATCATCGGCGCCAAGCCCAAGGCGATGCTGATGCGCGAGCTCGACGGCATCATCTAGCCGGTTTTCGCGGCCCGGGAGACCTGGTTCTCCCGGGCCTGCGTCTGTCGGGGCCCTAGAACGCCCTCAGACGGGACGCAATGCTCTTTCCGGGCTCATTGACCCGAGGAGCCTCTCCAGCGCCACCTCGACGTCCTCACGCCACGAGACGGCCGTCTTGAGCTCAAGCCGCAACCGCGGAAAGCGGAGATGCGGCCGTACCGTTTTGAAGCCGACCGAAAGCAGATACTCGGCGGGCACCACGCAGCCCGGCTTCTCCCACTTCAGGTCGCCGAACGCCTCGATGGCCTTGACCCCGCGCCGGGTGAGGTCCTTGGCGACGCCCTGGATCAGCATGCGCCCCAGCCCGCCCCCGGAGAACTCCGGAATGATGTGGGCCGTCATCAGCAACACCGCGTCCGCGCTGACCGGCGAGGTGGGGAAGGCCACGGAACGCGGGCTGTAGAGCGGCGGGCTGTAGAGCACGAACCCCGCCGGAACCCCGTCGACATAAAGAATCTTCCCGCAGCTGCCCCACTCCAGGAGCGTTCCGGAAATCCACGCTTCTTTCTCAAGCCCGGGGTCGCCCGCGTCGGCCGCGCGCTCGCCGCTGACCGGGTCAAGCTCCCAGAAAACACACCGCCGGCAACGGCGCGGCAGATCGTCGAGATTGTCCAGGGTGATGTTGACCAGCCGACGCGACAACTACGGCCCCAATCGTTGACCCGGAAAAACGCGCGAATTCCGCGTCCCCAGCTGGCATCGTAGCCCAGTGACGAAGCGGGGAGCGGGTGCACGGCGATCGTGGCCAGTCACGTACTCTGGTCTCTCGGCTCCATTTGACACCTAGGAGGTGGACCGTGACAGAAGAGACGGATCACGGTCAGACGCCCGCGACCCAAGGGTCGCGCATCGACGCCTACGTCGATCGGTACGCCGCGCGAGCTACCGGGATGGTCGCCTCCGAGATCCGAGCTCTTTTCGCCGTCGCATCGAGGCCCGAGGTGGTCTCGCTGGCCGGCGGCATGCCGTACGTCACGGCCCTCCCGCTCGACATGGTCGGCGAGCTGGTCTCCGACCTGGTCACCAGGCGTGGCCCGGTCGCGCTCCAGTACGGCTCCGGCCAGGGCGATCCGCATCTGCGCGAGCAGATCTGCGAGGTCATGCGCCTGGAGGGGATCGAGGCCGGTGCGGACGACGTGGTCGTCACAGTCGGCTCCCAGCAGGCCCTCGATCTGATCACCCGCATCTTCATCGACCCGGGTGACGTGGTGCTGGCCGAGGGGCCCTCGTATGTGGGCGCCCTGGGCACATTCAGCGCATACCAGGCGAAAGTCGTCCATATCACCATGGATGATCAGGGGCTCGTGCCCGAATCCCTGGCCCAGACCATCTACGCGCTCCAGGCCGCCGGCAACACGATCAAGTTCCTCTACACGATCCCGACCTTCCACAACCCCGGAGGCGTCACGCTCAACGCCGCCCGCCGCCAGCAGGTGCTCGACATCTGCCAGCGCGCCGGGGTGCTGATCGTCGAGGACAACCCGTACGGACTGCTCGGCTTCGACGGCGAGCCCATGCGCGCCCTGCGCGCCGACAACCCCGACGGGGTCGTGTACCTGGGCTCGTTCTCCAAAACTCTGGCCCCGGGTTTCCGGGTGGGCTGGGCCCTGGCTCCGCACGCCATCCGCGACAAGCTGGTCCTCGCCATGGAGTCGGCCGTTCTGTCCCACTCCTCCTTCACCCAGCTCGCCGTGGGGCAGTACCTGGCCACCCAGCCGTGGCGCGAGCAGATCAAGACGTTCAAGGAGCTCTACCGCGAACGCCGCGACGCCCTCCTGAACGCGCTGACCGACCTCATGCCCGCAGGCGTCACGTGGACCCGGCCCGCGGGCGGCTTCTTCGTCTGGGCCAGCCTGCCCGAAGGCCTCGACTCGAAGGCGATTCTGCCTAGGGCGGTGGCGGAGCGGGTGGCGTTCGTTCCCGGGACCGGCTTCTTCTCCGATGGCAGCGGGAGCCGTCAGATGCGGCTGTCGTACTGCTACCCGGAGCCGGATCGGATCCGGGAGGGGGTGCGACGGCTGGCCGGCGTCATCGAAGGCGAACTCCAGCTCCGCGACACCTTCGGCACCACCTCACCACCCGGGCACCCCGGAGTAGACACCCCGGGCCCGGACCTCGCCTGACGTCACCGGGGCCGAGCCACCCTTTTCCAGGCGCTCGGCCCCGCGCTGTCCCTTCCGCACGCCCACCACCCTCCCTTCCGCACTCCCACCTCAACGCCGCCCTCCCCCTTCCCTTCTCCACTCCCCTTCGCCATTTCCCCCTGCCTTCCCGTCCTCGCCGTCTTCCTTCCCGCCGCCCCCGGCGCGCCTCTTCCTCAGCGCTCCCCGTGCCTCCCTCCGCGTCTCTCCCTGAGCGCCTCTGCCGGAGCGCTGACTGTCTCGTCGAATTTGTTCGCTGCCCGCTCCCGCCCGCTCCCGGCGCCGCATCTCCCCCGCCCTCCCTGCCCCGGCGAGCCCCTGCGTGTGCTGCTGACACGAGATCGAGCTGCCGAACACGTCAGAAAAGAGGCGATGGCCCGCCGTCGCAGGGAAACGAATGGCGGAGCCGAACCGGTACGGTTGGACGGCGTGCTTTTCGGCAGAGGGGAAAGAGATGGGCGAACTGGGTCACGTGCTCGTGCTGGCCGGTGGGCTCTCCTATGAGCGGGAGGTGTCCCTGCGCTCCGGTCGCCGGGTGAGTGAGGTGCTGCGGGCGGCGGGTGTCGACGTCGAGACCCGCGACACCGATGCGTCGCTGGTGCCGACGGTGCTGGCGGACCGCCCGGACGCAGTGTTCGTCACGCTGCACGGCGGGGCCGGCGAGGACGGCGCGATCCGTTCTGTCCTGGAACTGCTGAACGTCCCATACGTAGGCGCCGATCCTGACGCGTGCCGGGTGGCGTTCGACAAGCCGACGGCCAAAGCGGTGGTACGTTCCGTCGGCCTGCGCACCCCCGACTCCATCACGCTGCCCAAGGAGACCTTCCACGACCTGGGCGCCTCGGTAGTCCTGGGACGCATCGTCGACCGCCTCGGCCTGCCCCTGTTCGTCAAGCCCGCAAGGGGCGGTTCCGCGCTGGGCGCCTCGATCGTGCGTACCGCCGAGGAGTTGCCGGCGGCGATGGTCGGCTGCTTCGCCTACGGCGACACCGCGCTCATCGAGCGGTGCATCGAAGGCGTGGAAGTAGCCGTCTCCGTGGTGGACCTGGGAGACGGCCCGGTGGCACTCCCCGCCGTAGAGATCGTCCCAGACGAAGGCGTCTACGATTACGCCGCCCGCTACACCGCCGGCCACACCGAGTTCTTCGCCCCGGCCCGTCTGTCAGAAGCGGCAGCCGCCGCCTGCGCGAAAACCGCCGTCACCGCTCACACCGCCCTGGGCCTGCGCGACATCTCCCGCACCGACCTGATCGTCGACGCCACCGGCGCCCCCCACTTCCTCGAAGTGAACGTCGCCCCCGGCATGACCGAGACCTCCCTCCTCCCCATGGCCGTCGAATCCGCCGGCCGCGACCTCGGCACCCTATGCCGCGGCCTCCTGGAAGTAGCCGCCACCCGCCACTCCTCCTCTTAACCCCCCGCAACACACCCCCACTCGACCCGCAGCACACCTCCCCCGACATACTCGCCCCACCTTCCTGCCCGCGTTTCGCCCCGGCGTTCTGCCAGCCGTTCTGCTCGCGCTCGCTCTCTTCTTCGCTCTCCCAGTCCCGGCGACAGCCCGTCCCGCTCCCCCGCGCAGTGCGCCCAAGTACCCCGTGGCCTCCCGCTGGCCGTCACCTCCGCACTCTCCCGCGTCCACGCCCGGCGACCGTAGCTAGGGAATCCACGCGGACCTCCCCGGAGCGGCGAGCACAAGCGCCGACCCCCAGAGCGCAGGTGTCGACCCTCACGCGCAGGTACGCGCGCCTAGTCCACCAGGACTGTCTGAGTAGCCTTGCCGTGTGCTGATCGACACGACCTACCCCAAGAGTTTCGCCAGCGACAACCACGCGGGCGTCCACCCGGCCGTCCTGGAGGCGATGGCAGCCGCCAACGCGGGCGACGCCCCCGCCTACGGTGGCGACGACTGGACCTCCGCCTTCGAGCGTCAGATCAAACACATCTTCGGCGAGCAGGCGAACGGCTTCGCCGTGCTGAACGGAGCGGGCGCCAACCTGATCGGCCTGGCGTTGTCCCTGGGCCGGTACGACAGCATCATCTGTCCCGAGAGCGCCCACATCGCCACCCACGAGACCGGAGCCGCCGAACGCCTCCTCGGCGTCAAGCTAACCCCCGTACCCACAGTCGACGGCAAGCTCCGCCCTGACGACATCACCGACCGCCTCCACGTACTCGGCGCCCACCACGAGGTCCAGCCGACAGTCGTCTCCATCTCCCAGGTGACCGAACTGGGCACGTGCTACACCCCCGACGAAATCGCCACCCTGGCCGAAACCGCACACCGCGCGAACCTGCGCCTCCACGTAGACGGCGCCCGCCTGTCCAACGCCGCCGCCCACCTCGGCTGCGACCTCCGCACGATCACCACGGACGCCGGTGTGGACATCTTCAGCTTCGGCGGCACCAAGAACGGCGCGATGGCCGCCGAGGCGATCATCCTTCTCGACCCTTCGCTGAGCAAGGCGGTCCCGTACCTCCGAAGGCAGTCCCTGCAACTTGCCTCGAAGATGCGCTTCATCTCCGCCCAGCTAACCGCTCTCTTGACCGACGACCTCTGGCACCGGAACGCCACCCACGCGAACACGATGGCCCAGCGCCTGGCCGACGGCGTCAGGGACCTCCCGGAGATCGGCATCGCCTTCCCCGTAGAGTCGAACGCCGTCTTCGCCACACTCCCCCGCGACGCCGTACGGACGCTCAAGGAGCGCTTCCGCTTCGAGTACTGGGACGAGAACCTCGACCTCGTCCGCTGGATGACAGCCTTCGACACGACACCAGATCACGTGGACGACTTCCTAACAGCCATCCGCAAAGCCGTCTCCCGCTAGCCTCCGGCGCTCCCTCAGCCAACGCGACGCCTCTACCGCTCTCCGTTTCACGTGAAACAGCGCCGGTCCTCCACTCCATGTTTCACGTGAAACGCCCTCGTAAGGCGTCGACCCCTCGACGTGTTTCACGTGAAACCAAGCCCCCCAGCGCCAAGTCTTGCCTCCCCCTCTGGCGGTGTTCTGCCACAAGAGCATCGCAGAACACCTTCCAAGGATGCGGCTCGCTCAGTGGCACCGGCCCACTCAGCGCCAGCCTCGCTCGTAGTTTCACGTGAAACAGCGCGCCAACACAGCAGGCCGCCAACTGCAGACGCTCTCCGTATTGCGCGTGAAGGCGGCGAGGATGGGCCCTCGCGGTCCGTCGTTGCTTAGACAGCCCCGGGCAGAGGCAGGCGGACCCAAGCGGACCCAGGCACACGCAGACGGCGGCGACATCTTCATGAGCGTCGGCGCGCAACCCCGGAGAGCGCGTCGATCGGCGGCTCACGCAAGACCTTGCCCGCGCTACCCCTTGGTCGCGCTGGTTCTTGCCCACGCTAGTTCTTGGCCGCGCTAGTTCTTAGCCGCGGGGTGGAGGCCGGGGGTTGCGAGGGGCTGTTAGGACTCGTGGTCGCGGATGGCGCGGGCGGCTTCTGGTGCCATCGTGCCGATGATGCGCTCCAGGTCGTCGATCGTGGCGAACTCGACGACGATGCGCCCCTTCCGACGCCCCAGGTCCACCTTGACCTTGGTCTCGAAGTGGTCGGAGAGGCGGTCGGCCAGATGCGTCAGGCCGGGGGCGGTCGGCTTGTTGGGCTGGCGTTCACGGGGAGCCTTGCCGGATCCCTTGGAACCGCCCAGGGCGACGATCTCTTCAACCGCCCGGACCGACAGGAGCTCCGCCACGATTCGCTTGGCCAGCTGGATCTGCTCGTCGGCGCTGTCCAGCCCGAGGAGAGCACGCGCGTGGCCCGCGCTGACTGTGCCGGCGGCGACCTTCAGCTGAACGTCCGGCGGGAGGTTCAGGAGGCGCAGGGTGTTGGTGATGTGGGAACGGGAGCGGCCGACCTTCTGGGCCAGCTGTTCGTGCGTGGCCTGGAAGTCGTCCAGGAGCTGCTGGTAGGCGGCGGCCTCTTCGAGTGCGTTCAGCTGCTCGCGCTGAAGGTTCTCAATGAGGGCGTCACGGAGCAGCTCGTTGTCCTGGGTGTTCCGGACGATGGCGGGGACGAACTCCAAACCGGCCAGCTTGGATGCGCGCCAGCGCCGTTCTCCCATGATCAGCTCGTAACGGCCACCACCGACCGAACGGACCACGATCGGCTGGAGAAGTCCGACCTCCTTGATGGAGGCGGCCAGCTCTTCCAGACGCTCCTCGTCGAAGACCTCGCGCGGCTGACGCGGGTTGCGGACGATGGCGGTAAGAGCGATCTCCTTGAAGTACGCGCCCGCGATCGGCCTCGGACCAGACTCCGGAGCCGTCCCGTTGTCGGCCGCCACAGCTCCGGTGCCGTCAACGATGGGACCGGTCGGGATCAGCGCCCCGAGCCCCTTGCCCAATCCCCGCCGCTGCTGACTCACTGCGTCTCCTCACCGTCCCGGCCGTTTCCGGTCACACCACGAGAGGTTACCGGTGCGAACGCCACACGGTGTCCCGTCGCCACACGCGCTTCACCGCATTTACTCCCGAAGCCCCCAGATTTCCCTCCACCACTCTCCTATCCGCCCCCGCTCACTACCCCCTCACGCATCCTGCTCACTCCCCTACACTCACTTGCCCTGACGGGCGTGGTCGGTCCTCTGCATGCGCCTCGCGCCCTCCAGCGCGCTCTTTACGTCCCGACGCCGTAGGGAGATTGGGATAGGGCGTGCACGACGGGCGGAGCGCGCACGGCAAGCCAGGCTGCGCGGCAGAGAGGACCGTCGTGGGTGAGAGGGCACCGGCGCCCGAAGGCCGGCGAGAGTGGGAGTGACCGCGGGTTGGGCGGCGTGGAGCGGGAGCGATATCGGGCCGGGGGTGCGGAGGGTGGGACGCGGGTTCGGGTGGCGCGGGGTGGGGTGGCGCGGGGTGGGGGGTGCCGTGGGCGAGTGCGCGGGGAATGGTGCGTGGAGGATCGAGCGAGGGGGTCGTGCGGCGTGGGGGGTGGAGTGGCGTGGGGGTCCGAGGTGAGGCGGTGTGGGGGTGCGGGGTTGGGCGGGAGGCGTGGTGGGGGCTCAGACCTTGCTGGCGCGGTAGGCGATCTCGCGGCTGGCGTCCATGTAGGCCATCGCGCCGCTGGAGCCCGGGTCGTACGTCATGACGGACTGGCCATAGCTGGGCGCCTCGGACAATCGGACGCTGCGTGGGATGACGGTGTTGAGGACCGTTTCGCCGAAGTGGGCGCGGACCTCGTCCGCCACCTGTGAAGCCAGGCGGGTGCGGCCGTCGTACATCGTCAGGAGGATGGTGGAGAGGTTGAGCGTCGGGTTGAGGTGGGCCTTGATGAGGTCGACGTTGCGGAGCAACTGGCCGAGGCCCTCCAGGGCGTAGTACTCGCACTGGATCGGGATCATCACCTCGTCCGCCGCCACGAGCGCGTTGACGGTCAGGAGGCCGAGTGACGGCGGGCAGTCGATGATGATGTAGTCGAACTCGAGGGCGTCGTACGCGGCCAGGGCGCGGCGGAGGCGGGCTTCCCGGGCGACGAGCGAGACGAGTTCGATCTCGGCGCCGGCGAGGTCGATGGTGGCGGGGGCGCAGTATAGGCCGGGCATTTCCGGCACTTCCTTGACGATGTCCGCCATCGGGAGGTCGTCCACCAGAACCTGGTACACGTCGGGGATGTCGCCCCGGTGCTCGGTGGCCAGGGCCGTGGAGGCGTTGCCCTGGGGGTCGAGGTCGACGACTAGGACGCGCTGGCCGTTCATGGAGAGGGCGGCGGCGATGTTGACCGATGTGGTCGTTTTGCCGACTCCACCCTTCTGGTTGGCCACGGCGATCACGCGGGTTTTGGACGGTCTTGGCCAGGCGCCTCGGGCATCGCCGGGCGCCTCACCCGCGGCGGGGGCCGATTGGACAGCAGATGTTTCACGTGAAACCACTGAGCTGAGCGCCTCTCGTACCAACGGCGAATCACCGGGGTTAAGGGGGGTCTGGGTCACGATGGCCATCCTTTCAACCAGAGGCACGGTCGTGTCGGGAATTCGCTGTCGCGACACGCCCATTTCGGGCCAACCAACCCCCGCTGGGCTGTCCGAAGAAGGGACGGCGGGCCAGCCAAGGCCACATGCGGCCACTGGCACAACGGTCACCTCCTTCGTCGACGCCTACCACGTTCCGGCGTGCGACCTGCTACCACCCGAACCAATGTTGCAGGCGGCTCGACCTTACCGTGCCCAACGGTCACAAGCTCAGCCGTTCGGGCCCCGCTCGCCTGCAACTGCGCGTTGGCTTCGGCAAGTTCCTCGGCGGCGCGCTCCCCCTTCATGGCAATGAGCTCACCGCCTTCACGAAGAAGCGGCATCGCCCATTTCAAGAGCCGATCAAGGGGCGCCACCGCCCGCGCGCTCGCCACGTCGAACTCACGCTTTCCGGCCAGCTCCTCCGCCCGCCCGCGCAACACCTCGACGTTGTCCAGCTTGAGCGCCTCGACGCTCTCCTCCAGGAAGACGGTACGGCGCAGCAGCGGCTCCAGCAGCGTCACCCGGATGTCCGGCCGCACGATCGCCAGCACCAAACCGGGCAATCCCGCCCCCGACCCGATGTCCACCAACCTGACATCCTCCGGTACGGCTTCCGCCACCACCGCGCAATTCAGCAGGTGCCTATCCCAGATCCGCGGCACCTCCCGCGGACCGAGCAGCCCACGCACCACACCGGGCCCGGCCAGAATCTCGGCGAAAGCACTCGCCCGATCCCATGCCTCTCCGGTGAAGACTTCCCGTGCGATGTCGGGCGGAGCCGGTAGCTCTTCGCTCACTGGTTGGTGGCCCTTCCAATAACGCCGATGTCGATGGATACAAGGCTAGGGGTCATAGAGGGGTGCGACGTCGCGGACCGCCCGGCACCGCCCGGCGTTCTCACCTCCCGCCTCGTGATCCTCGTCGCGGCCCACGGCATCACGAGGGTTGTGTGGGCGCAGGTATGTGGGTGGTCGCCGGGGATCTCGGATTGCACGACCGGGGCCGCATACCGCTGGCAAGGATGCGGGGCCGAGCGCCGGGCGCCGGCTGGAGGGCGAGTAGCGGGTGGCAGGTCGAATGGGCGGGTCCGGAAGGAGGGTGGTAGGCCGGGTGGCGGAGGAACACGGGTCGGGGGTACGGCGTGGCGGAGTCGGACCCGGGAGAAGGCGGCGCCGTAGCCCAGAGGAGGCGGAGCCGTACCCGAGAAAAGGGTGGATAGGGGACGTGGGGCAAGGGAAAGGCCGTCGTGTCCACAGGGGGACAGACGGCCTTTTTAGAGGCGGAAACCGGTTAAACGGGTAGAACCACTACGAAGCGCAGCGGCTCCTCCCCCTCGGACTCGCTGCGCAGCCCAGCCGCCGCCACCGCGTCATGCACGATCTTCCGCTCGAACGGCGTCATAGGCTGCAGCGACTTCGGCTCGCCATTCCGCTTGACCTGAGCCGCGATCTCGTTGCCAAGCTTGCTGAGCTCCGCCCGGCGCTTCTCGCGGTACCCGGCGACGTCCAGCATCAGCCGCGACCGCTCCCCCGTCTGCCGATGCACCGCCAGCCGGGTCAGCTCCTGCAGGGCCTCCAGGACCTCTCCCCCAGGCCCGACCAAGTCATCGCCCTTGACCCCGACGACGGAGACGAGCGCGCGGTCGCCCTCGACGTCCATGTCGATGTCGCCGTCGATGTCGGCGATGTCCAGCAGCCCCTCGACGTAGTCGGCGGCGATCTCGCCCTCCTGCTCCAGGGCGTTGATGTCGGGTGCAGCCTTCTCCTGCTCAGCCTCGGTCATGGCGAGCGTCTCCTTTATGATCAAGACTTCTTGCTGCCGGTGCGCTTGCTGCGAGACTGCCGGCTGGGCTGGTTCCGCACGATCTTAGGCTGCTCGGGCTCCGGTTCGGGAGCCACCTCCACGGGAGGGGTCTTCCGGAACCTGGCGAGCAGTCCGGGCTTGGGCTTCTCGGGGATCACGTTGCCCTTGGCATCGAACTCCGGCATCGGGTGCCGGCTGTAGAACCAGTGCTGCTGACCGAGCGTCCACAGGTTGGTGGTGACCCAGTAGAGGATCAGACCGAGCGGGAAGTTCAGACTGAAGAAGGCGAACAGCGGCGAGATGTACATCAGGATCTTCTGCTGCTGCGCCATGGGGTTGTCCGGCATCTGCTGCATGGAGCGGGTGACGCTCTGCCGGACGGTGAGGAAGGTGGTCAGCGAGCTGACCGCGACGAAGACGCCGATGATGACCTTGCTCGTGACAGCCTGGGCGGAGAAGAAGGTCTCCGAGATGCCGGCGCTGAAGATGTGCGCCTGCTTGGCGCTGTCGACGACGGCCTGGGTCATGCCGTACTTGGTCGCCGTGCCGTTGGCGATCGCCTGGAGCACCGTGAACATCGAGATGAAGATCGGGAACTGGGCCAGGATCGGCAGGCAGCCCCCGAGGGGGTTGGCGCCCGCTCCCTGGTACAGCGCCATGACTTCCTGGTTCATGCGCTGCTTGTCGTTCTTGTAGCGCTTGCGCAGCTCTTGCACCTTCGGCGCGAGCTCCTGCATCTTCTTCGACGAGCGCATCTGCTTGAGGAAGAGCGGGAAGATCAGGATCCGCATGATGACGGTGAGCGTGATGATGGTCAGCGCCCAGTTCAAGCCGCTTGCGGGGTTGATGAAGGTGCTGTAAGCCTGGTGAATCCAGGTGATGACTTGCGCGATGGCTGTGTACAGCCAGTTCAGCCAGGCGAAATCCACCGAGCTAGCTCCCTTGCGTTTCGTGTGACCGGACCGGGCGTGGAGGGACCGGATCCAGTCCTCCGGGGTTGAACGGATGACAACGCCCGATGCGCCGGACGGTCAGCCAGATGCCCCGAAGAGCACCGTGTACGGCTATCGCCTCGAGTCCATAGGCACTGCATGAGGGGTAGAAACGGCAGCGCGGACCCAGCATCGGGCTGATGAAGGCCCGATAGAACCGGATCGGGGCGATTAGGACCCGGGCCGGGAGGCTCGGCTCGCCCTGCGGCTGCTCCGTCATCTGTGTCCATCCGTCGCGGACTCGCGCCTCTTCAGCAAACGATTCAGCGCGGTGTCGAGTTCTCCGGCGAGAACCTCGCTTGGCGCTGACGCCGCCGGTGGGTTGGCGCGTATCACCAGCAGGCTACCTCGCGGGAGGCGGTCGAGACGCTCGCGCATCAGGTGTCGAAGGCGGCGCTTGACCCTGTTGCGCACGACAGCCCCGCCGACCGCACGACTGACCACGAAACCCACCAGAGGTTCTTCTTCACCAGAAACCCTCAGATGAGCCACCAAAGTGGGGCGACCGGCACGCTGGCCGCGCTTGACCGCAGCGGCGAAGTCCTCGCCCCGCCGCATCCGGGAGCTTGGGGATAGCACTGAAGACGCCTATCGCCCGCCGGCGAAGGTCACCGGCGGGCGGACGAATCGGGCGCAGCGAGCCGTCAGGCCGACAGCTTCTCGCGGCCCTTGCGACGCCGGGCGGCAAGGATGGCGCGGCCGGCGCGCGTACGCATGCGCAGCCGGAAGCCGTGGGTCTTCGCGCGGCGGCGGTTGTTCGGCTGGAAAGTACGCTTGCTCACGGGTGGGCTCCAGGCTTGATGATGCGCCCGAGCTGGGCGCCTAACACTCATGGACGGGCCCGCCACGGGCATGCAGAAGCGCCGTCGTGTGGCAAGCCGACCGTCGTACGTTACGGGTCATATATGGCCCAGGTCAAACCAGCACCGGTTATCCACGTATCCACAAGTGGGTTTTCCACCGCCTCGGCCACGTCCACAGTATGTGCACCGAGGTACCACTAGGCTGTGGACAACGTCTTGAACACAGCTGTGCACATCGATACTGTCGGCCCTTCTAGGCCCGCCGTGAGCCTGTGCACAGCTTGTGGATCACTTGTGGAGACTGTGCGGACAACACACGGCCACCCTGTTGTGGACGGTGAGGGCTGATCACCGAGCGAGCGGCCATCGTGTGTGGATAAACGATCGCGGGGGGCCGCGACAGGGAGGAGCAGCCGGACTATGGACCTCGGCGGCGTATGGGCGAAGGCACTGGACAACTTCCTCAACGAGAGCGTGCCGGTCCAGCAGCGAACCTGGCTGTCCATGGTCCGGCCGATCGCCCTGGCGGACGACACGATCGTGCTCGGTGTGCCCAATGACTTCCTGAAAGACCTCATCGAGGGCAAGTTGCGGACGCTGGTGGCGCACGCGCTGTCGCAGGAGCTCGGCCGGGCGATGCGGCTGGCGGTGATGATCGACACCACGGCGCCGGCGCGGCCGTTGCCCGAGGTTCATCCCCAGCCTGTGACTCAGAGTTATCCCCAGAGTGTGGATCACTTTCCACAGCCTCCGCAAACCCCGAGTTACCAGGTCTCGGAGCCGCCCCAGTTCTATTCCCCACAGCCTGAGGCACAGCCGGTATCCACCGACTATCCACAGCGCCAGTTCGGTTATGAACAGGAGAAGGCGCCGGAGCCCGCCCAGCCCCGTTGGGAAGCAAAAAGCAGCAAACCCAGCGAACCGGCCAGGCTCAATCAGAAGTACACCTTTGAGACATTTGTTATCGGCGCCAGCAACCGGTTCGCCCACGCGGCCGCCGTGGCGGTGGCCGAGTCTCCGGCCAAGGCGTACAACCCGCTGTTCATCTACGGCGACTCGGGCCTGGGGAAAACCCACCTTCTCCACGCCATCGGGCATTACGCGCAATCCCTGTACGACGGCGCGCGGGTCAGATACGTGAGCTCCGAGGAGTTCACCAACGACTTCATCAACAGCATCCGCGACCACAAGGCCGACGGGTTCCGCAGCCGCTACCGCGCGATCGACATCCTGCTCGTGGACGACATCCAGTTCCTGGAGGGCAAGGAGCAGACGCAGGAGGAGTTCTTCCACACCTTCAACACGCTCCACAACGCCAACAAGCAGATCGTCATCTCCAGCGACCGGGCGCCCAAGCAGCTGATCACCCTGGAGGACCGGCTGCGCAACCGGTTCGAGTGGGGCCTGATCACCGACGTCCAGCCGCCAGAGCTGGAGACCCGCATCGCGATCCTCAGGAAGAAGGCCATCCAGGAGGGCCTGGCCGCGCCGCCCGAGGTGCTCGAGTACATCGCCAGCCGGATCTCCACCAACATCCGCGAGCTTGAGGGCGCGCTGATCCGGGTCACGGCGTTCGCCAGCCTCAACCGGCAGGGTGTGGATCTCCAGCTGGCCGAGGTCGTGCTCAAGGACCTCATCACCTCGGAGTCCGGCCCCGAGATCACGATCGCCAACATCATGGCCAAGACCGCCGAGTACTTCGGCATCAGTATCGACGACCTCTGCGGAAGCTCGCGCAGCCGCGCGCTCGTCAACGCCCGGCAGATCGCGATGTACCTCGCCCGTGAACTGACGGACCTGAGCCTGCCGAAGATCGGGCAGCAGTTCGGCGGCCGCGACCACACCACGGTCATGCACGCGGAGCGCAAGATCCGCTCGCTCATCGCGGAGCGCCGGTCGATGTACAACCAGGTCAACGAGCTGACAATGCGTATAAAGCAGACGTCGCACGGGTCCTAGTCGTCATGCACACCCTGTGGATAACACTGTGGATCAGCGGAAACTCCCGGAGAACCGGGGTTCGCCGCCGGAATGAGCCCGAAAAGTCCGCACGATGCCTGGGGATAAATCTGGGGACATCCTGCGGACAACTTGGGGACTACCGGTGGACGACTTGGGGACAGCCTGTGCACAGTGGTTTCAGGGGTCACCTGGAGCTCCGTTTACCCCGTGGATAACCGGTGGAAACCCAGTGGATAA
Organism: Nonomuraea sp. NPDC059007; assembly: GCF_042740555.1. Lineage (NCBI taxonomy): Bacteria > Bacillati > Actinomycetota > Actinomycetes > Streptosporangiales > Streptosporangiaceae > Nonomuraea > Nonomuraea sp. NPDC059007. The sequence continues at coordinate 152,462 of NZ_JBHYJD010000017.1, forward strand.
CCCGTGGATGAACACCCTGTGATCTGGGGACGGCCTGTGGGGAACGACCGTTCATCCCCAGGCTCACGAGTTACCCCCAGGCGTCACCCACACGGGCAGTGGATGAAAATCGGGCCGCTGAGCTGCGAGAACTCAGGTTGTCCACAGTATCCACCGCCCCTAGTGTGATGACCTCTTATCTCTCTTACAAAGAAACTCAAGACCCATAGAGGGGTTCCGCCCGTCCAGAGGTGCGGGAGAGTGAACACTTGAATCAGCGACGAAACCAGGAGGTTGATCACCGTGATGTTCCGAATCGAGCGAGACGTCCTCGCTGAGGCGGTGGCATGGACGGCACGCAGCCTCCCGGCGCGACCGTCGGTGCCCGTCCTGGCCGGCATGCGCCTGGAGGTCACCGGGGAGCAGAAGCTCAAGCTGTCCGGCTTCGACTACGAGGTCTCCGCGGAGGTGACGCTCGAACTACAGACCGGTGAAGCGGGCGTCGTCCTGGTGAGCGGCAAGCTGCTCGCCGAGATCACCCGCGCCCTTCCCGCACAGCCTGTGGACTTCGTGGTGGATGGCGCGAAGGCCGTGGTCACGTGCGGCAGCGCGCGCTTCACCCTGTTGACCATGCCGGTGGAGGACTACCCGTCCCTGCCGACGATGCCGCCGGCCGCGGGCCGGGTGGGCAGCGACGTGTTCGCCTCGGCCGTCGGCCAGGTCGCCGTCGCCGCCGGGCGCGACGACACGCTGCCCATGCTCACGGGCGTGCGCATGGAGATCGAGGGCGACACCGTGACCCTCGCGGCCACCGACCGCTACCGCCTCGCCGTACGCGAGCTGAGGTGGCAGCCGGGGCAGCCGGACTTCGCGGCGATCGCGATGATCCCCGGCAAGACGCTCGCCGACACGGCCAAGGCTCTCGGTTCCACGGGCGCCGAGGTGGAGATCGCGCTAAGCTCGGCCGGCGGCACCGGCGAGGGCATGATCGGGTTCTCCAGCGCCGGGCGCAGGACCACGACGCGGCTGCTCGACCCCGAGTTCCCCAAGTACCGCTCCCTGCTGCCGACGGAGTTCGCGGCCAAGGCCGAGTTGTCCACAGCCCCGTTCGTCGAGGCGGTCAAGCGTGTGGCCCTGGTGGCCGAGCGCAACACCCCGGTGCGCATGGCGTTCAGGGAGGGCGAGGTCGTGCTGGAGGCGGGCAGTGGCGACGAGGCGCAGGCCGTGGAGGTCCTTCCCGTGGACTACGAGGGCGAGGAGATGAACATCGCCTTCAACCACCAGTTCCTGCTCGAAGGCCTCGGCGCCATCGACTCCGACGTGGCCAGGCTCCAGATGACCACGTCCACCAAGCCCGCTATCCTCACCGGCGGCAAGCCTGTGGATGGCGACGCGGCGCCCGACTACCGATACCTGATCATGCCCATCCGCTTGTCGAGCTGAAATGATGGAAGCCTGACAAGGGGGTTGTAACCAATGCAGATCGGCATGGTCGGACTCGGCAAGATGGGCGGCAACATGGCCGAGCGGCTCCGCCGCGGTGGCCACGACGTGGTCGGCTACGACCGCGACCCGTCCGTCAGCGATGTGGGGAGCCTCAAGGAGCTCGTCGGGCGGCTGCAGGCGCCGCGCGTGGTGTGGGTCATGGTGCCCGCGGGCGCGCCCACCCAGCAGACCGTCGACGAGCTGGGCGAACTGCTGGCCGAGGGCGACATCGTCGTCGACGGCGGTAATTCACACTATGTGGATGACCAGAAGCACGCCGAGGAGCTGGCCAAGCGCGGCGTCGGCTTCGTCGACTGCGGCGTGAGCGGCGGCGTCTGGGGGCTGCAGAACGGCTACGCCCTCATGTGCGGTGGCGAGAAGTCCAACGTGGACAAGGTCATGCCGATCTTCGAGACGCTCAAGCCGGAGGGCGAGGACGGCTTCGTCCACGCCGGCGAGGTGGGCGCGGGTCATTTCGCCAAGATGGTCCACAACGGCATCGAGTACGGCATGATGCAGGCCTTCGCCGAGGGCTGGGAGCTGCTGGAGGCCTCCGACGTCGTCAAGGACGTGCGCGGCAGCTTCAGCAGCTGGCGCACCGGCACCGTCATCCGCTCGTGGCTGCTCGACCTGATGGTCCGCGCGCTCGACGACGACGAGCACCTGGACGAGCTCAAGGGTTATGCACAGGACTCCGGTGAGGGCCGGTGGACGGTGCAGGCGGCTGTGGACCACGCCGTGCCGCTGCCGGTGATCACCGCCGCGCTGTACGCCCGCTTCGCCTCCCGCCAGGACGACTCGCCGGCGATGAAGGTCGTGGCCGCCCTCCGCAACCAGTTCGGCGGCCACGCGGTCACCGGTACGGCGGGCTCGGACGAAAAGGGAGCGGACTCCCCCGGCGCCGACGTCAAGCCGCCCAAGGAAGCCGGTTAGGTTTTCCACAGGCGGCACGGCGGTGACCCCAGGGACCGGTGTGGCCCACTAACCTTCCTTGGGTGCATGTCGCCCATCTCTCGCTGACCGACTTCCGGTCCTACGCGTCGGTGGAGCTCGGCCTGGAGCCGGGCATCACCGCCCTCGTGGGGCCGAACGGCCAGGGCAAGACCAACCTGGTCGAGGCCCTGGGCTACGTGGCGACGCACTCCAGCCACCGCGTCGCCAACGACGCTCCCCTGGTACGGCAGGGCGCCGCGCGGGCCATCGTCCGCTGCGCCGTACACAGGGATGACCGGCGGGCACTGGTCGAGCTGGAGATCAACCCGGGCAAGGCCAACCGGGCCAGGCTGAACCGCTCCGCCGTCTCCCGGCCCAGGGACGTGATCGGGCTGCTGCGCACGGTGCTGTTCGCGCCGGAGGACCTGGCGCTGGTCAAGGGCGACCCGTCGGAGCGGCGGCGCTTCCTCGACGACCTGCTGGTGTCCAGGGCGCCGCGGTTCGCGGCGGTGCGGGCCGACTACGACCGGGTGCTCAAGCAACGCGGCGCGCTGCTGCGCACGGCCGCGCAGGCCCGCAGAGGCTCCAGGAGCGCCCGGCGGGCGGAGAGTGACACCGCGTTCGCGTCGGCGGGCGCCGGGGACGTCCTGAGCACTCTGGAGGTCTGGGACGCGCATCTCGCGCGGCACGGCGCCGAGTTGCTTCAGGCGCGGCTCGATCTCGTGGAGGCGCTGCGGCCGCTGGTGGCCGGAGCCTATGCCGCGCTGGCCCCGGCGAGCGGTGCGGCGACCCTGTCGTACCGCAGCACGTTGTCCACAGGTGGGGATGATCCTGAGGGCGAAGAGCCCGGCGGACGTGGATCTTCTGATACACAGACGTTATCCACAGACTTGGGGAAAACCCTTGAAGAGCGGCTGCGCGAGCGGCTACAAGAGGTGCGCTCCGCGGAGTTGGAGCGGGGGGTCACACTCGTCGGCCCGCACCGCGATGATCTTGTTCTAGGGCTCGGCGAACTGCCCGCGCGCGGCTACGCCAGCCACGGCGAGTCGTGGTCGTTCGCGCTGGCGCTGCGTCTGGCCGCCTACGACCTGCTGAAGGCCGACGGCGGTGATCCGGTGCTGATCCTGGACGACGTCTTCGCCGAGCTCGACACCCAGCGCAGGCGCCGGCTGGCCGAGATCGTGGCGCCGGCCGAGCAGGTCCTGATCACGGCGGCTGTGGATGACGACGTGCCCGGCGAGCTGGTCGGAGCCCGTTACGACGTCGCCGAGGGGAGTGTGAACCGTGTCCGATGAGGAGAACCCGGCGGCGCGTGGCGCCGCGATGGCCAGGGAGAAGCTGGCCCAGGCCAAGGCGGACGCGGCCAAACGCGGCCAGCTCCCCCGGCGCGAGCCGCGCCGCAGGGCCGCGGGGCCGTCGCGTGGAGCGGGCGATCCCCAGCTTTTCGGCCGCGCCATCATGGATCTGCTGTCCGATCGCGGCTGGGAGCGCTCCGCGGCGGTCGGCGGGGTTTTCGGTCGCTGGGCCGACATCGTCGGCACCGATCTCGCCGCGCACACCAAACCGGAGTCCTTCGAGGACGGCGAGGTGCTCGTCGTGGCCGACTCCACGGCATGGGCGACGCAGGTCAGGCTGCTCGCGCGCACCCTCGTACGCAGGCTGAACGAGGAGCTCGGTGACAACACGGTCACAAAAGTGAAGGTCAGGGGTCCGCAGAACGCGCCACGCCCCAGCGGCGGCCTGCGCGTGACCGGCAGCCGGGGCCCCGGAGACACCTATGGCTAGCCCGCTCCGGGCGATCAGAGAGCCACTGACGCGATGAGCCCCCCACGCAAAGGGGGGATGCTTAAGCGGGGGGAAAACGAGCTAGAGAGCATCACAGGCGCGTTCAATGCCACCTTCGGCGCTCCGAGCCGGTAGAATGAAAGCGGATTCCGGACACGTCCGCTTGCGTGTCACCCCGGCAGCAAGCCGACTCCCCCGGGTGACCGCGCATCGGGGCACTCACGACGGTGACGGGCACGGCAGGGGCAGCTCGCAGTTGACTGCTTACCCAGCCGCGTGTCCGCGGCAGGAGGATTTCGCACTTGTCCTACGACGCTAGCTCAATCACCGTACTCGAAGGGCTTGAGGCGGTCCGCAAGCGCCCGGGTATGTATATCGGCTCCACCGGCGAGCGCGGCCTGCACCACCTTGTCCAGGAGATCGTGGACAACGCTGTGGACGAGGCCCTCGCGGGTTTTGCCAAACACATCGACGTCACCCTACTTCCCGACAACGGCGTGCGCGTCGTGGACGACGGCCGCGGCATCCCGACGGGCATCCACCCCGTCGAGAAGCGTTCCGCGGTCGAGGTCGTCCTGACCACGCTGCACGCCGGCGGCAAGTTCGACGGCAGCTCGTACGCCGTCTCCGGCGGCCTGCACGGCGTGGGTTCGGCCGTGGTCAACGCGTTGTCCACAGCCATGGACGTGGTGGTCAAGCAGAACGGCTACTACCACCACCTGCGCCTGGAGAACTCCAAGCCGCTGGCGCCGCTGCAGCAGGGCGAGCCGACCGAGGAGACCGGCACCGAGATCACCTTCTGGGCCGACGGCACGATCTTCGAGACCACCACGTGGAACTTCGAGCTGCTCTCGCGCCGCTTCCAGGAGATGGCCTTCCTCAACAAGGGCCTGACGATCACGCTCACCGACGAGCGGCCCGACCACATCAACGGTGACGTGCACAAGGTCGAGTACCTCTACGAGGGCGGCCTGTCCGACTTCGTCAAGCACCTCAACGGCAAGAAGGAGCCGGCCCACGCCTCGATCATCGCGTTCGAGGAAGAGGGCGACGGCATCTCGGTCGAGATCGCGATGCAGTGGAACAACTCCTACTCGGAGTCGGTCTACTCCTTCGCCAACGTCATCAACACCGCCGAGGGCGGCACCCACGAGGAGGGCTTCCGCGCGGCGCTGACGTCGATCGTCAACCGCTACGCGCGCGAGCAGAAGTTCCTCAAGGAGGGCAAGGACGAGAACCTCTCCGGCGAGGACGTCCGCGAGGGCCTGACCGCGATCATCTCGGTGAAGCTGGCCGACCCGCAGTTCGAGGGCCAGACCAAGACCAAGCTGGGCAACACCGAGGCCAAGTCGTTCGTGCAGAAGGCCTGCAACGACCACCTGCGCGACTGGTTCGAGCGCAACCCGGGCGAGGCCAAGGACGTCATCAACAAGTCGCTGCAGGCCGCCCGCGCCCGCGTCGCCGCCCGCCAGGCTCGCGACCTGACCCGGCGCAAGTCGCTGCTGGAGTCCGGCAGCGGCCTGCCGGGCAAGCTGGCCGACTGCCAGTGGAACGACCCCGAGAAGTGCGAGCTCTACATCGTCGAGGGCGACTCGGCCGGCGGTTCCGCCAAGGGCGGGCGCGACTCGCGCTACCAGGCGATCCTCCCGATCCGCGGCAAGATCCTCAACGTGGAGAAGGCCCGGATCGACAAGGTGCTCAAGAACAACGAGGTCCAGGCGCTCATCACCGCCCTCGGCACGGGTGTGCACGACGAGTTCGACATCTCGAAGCTGCGCTACCACAAGGTGATCCTGATGGCCGACGCCGACGTCGACGGCCAGCACATCAACACGCTGCTGCTGACGTTGCTGTTCCGCTTCATGCGGCCGCTGATCGAGGCCGGGCACGTCTACCTGTCCTGCCCGCCGCTCTACAAGATCAAGTGGAACCGCAGCGGTGACGACGCCTCGTACGCCTACTCCGACACCGAGCGCGACGCGGTCATCCAGGCCGGCATCGAGGCGGGCAAGCCCGACCCGCGGCCGCGTGACAACGTCCAGCGCTTCAAGGGTCTCGGCGAGATGAACGCCGGCCAGCTCTGGGAGACCACGATGAACCCGGAGACCCGGCTGCTTCGCCTGGTCACGCTCGATGACGCCGCGCAGGCCGACGACCTGTTCAGCGTGCTGATGGGCGAGGACGTCGAAGCAAGGCGCGACTTCATCATCCGTAACGCCCGCGACGTCCGCTTCCTCGACGTTTAGCCAGAATAAGGATCACCACCTGTGACGGAAGTGAACACCAGTTTCCCGGCTGAGCGCATCGAGCCGGTGGACATCCAGTCCGAGATGCAGCGCAGCTACATGGACTACGCGATGTCCGTCATCGTGTCCCGTGCGCTGCCTGACGTCCGCGACGGCCTCAAGCCGGTGCACCGCCGGGTCCTCTACGCGATGTACGACGGCGGCTACCGTCCCGATCGCGGCTACTTCAAGTGCGCGCGCGTCGTCGGTGACGTGATGGGCACCTACCATCCCCACGGCGACACGTCGATCTACGACGCGCTGGTACGGCTGGCGCAGCCCTGGTCGCTGCGCTACCCGCTGGTCGACGGCCAGGGCAACTTCGGCTCGCCGGGCAACGACCCGGCGGCGGCGATGCGCTACACCGAGTGCAAGCTCGCGCCCATCGCCATGGAGATGCTGCGCGACATCGACAAGGACACCGTCGACTTCCGCCCCAACTACGACGGCAAGTCGCAGGAGCCGGACGTCCTGCCGGCGCGGTTCCCGCAGCTGCTGGTCAACGGCTCGGGCGGCATCGCCGTCGGCATGGCCACCAACATCCCGCCGCACAACCTGCGCGAGGTGGCGGCCGCGGTCAAGTGGTACCTGGAGAACCCAGAGGCCCCCGACGAGGAGCTGCTCGAAGCTGCGATCGGGCTGGTCAAGGGGCCCGACTTCCCGACCCGCGCGCTCATCGTGGGCCGGCGGGGCATCGAGGACGCCTACCGCACCGGCCGCGGTTCGATCACCATGCGCGCGGTGGTCGAGGTCGAGGAGGACGGCAAGGGCCGCCAGGCGCTGGTCGTCACCGAGCTGCCCTATCAGGTCAACCCGGACAACCTGGCGCTGAAGATCGCCGAGCTGGTCCGGGAAGGCAAGCTGACGGGGATCGCCGACGTACGCGATGAGAGCTCTTCGCGGGTCGGGCAGCGTCTGGTGATCGTGCTCAAGCGCGACGCGGTCGCCAAGGTCGTGCTGAACAACCTCTACAAGCACACCCAGCTGCAGGACACCTTCGGGGCCAACATGCTGGCCCTGGTCGACGGCGTGCCGCGTACGCTGCGGCTCGACCAGTTCGTCCGGCACTACGTGGCCCACCAGATCGAGGTCATCGTCCGCCGGACGCGCTACCTGCTGCGCAAGGCCGAGGAGCGGGCGCACATCCTGCGCGCGCTGCTGAAGGCGCTCGACCGGCTGGACGAGGTCATCGCCCTCATCCGCGCGTCCGAGTCGGCCTCGCACGCCCAGCAGGGCCTGATGTCGCTGCTGGACATCGACGAGGTGCAGGCGCAGGCCATCCTCGACATGCAGCTGCGCAAGCTCGCCGCCCTGGAGCGCCGGTCGATCCAGGACGAGTACGACCAGCTGATGGCCCTGATCGCCGAGTACAACGCGATCCTGGCCAGCGAGGCACGGCAGCGGGAGATCGTCAACGAAGAGCTGACGGAGATCGTCAACAAGTTCGGCGACGAGCGGCGTACCGAGATCATCGCCTATGACGGCGACATGTCGATCGAGGACCTCATCGCCGAGGAGGGCGTGGTCGTCTCGATCACGCGCGACGGCTACGCCAAGCGCACCAAGACCGACCTGTACCGCCAGCAGAAGCGCGGCGGCAAGGGTGTACGCGGCGCGCAGCTGCGCCAGGACGACATCGTCGACCACTTCTTCGTCACCACGACGCACCACTGGCTGCTGTTCTTCACGAACAAGGGGCGTGTGTACCGGGTCAAGGCGTACGAGCTGCCTGACGTGGCACGGGACGCGCGGGGCATGCATCTTGCGAACCTTCTTGCCATGCAGCCCGACGAAACAGTCATGGAAGTTCTGGATTTGCGTGACTACGACGTCGCGCAGTACCTGGTGCTGGCAACACGCAGCGGCCTGGTCAAGAAGACCCGCCTGGAGGAGTACGACTCCCCCAGGACCGGCGGCCTCATCGCGATCAACCTTCGCGACGACGACGAGGTCATCGCCGCCCGGCTGGTGTCGGAGGAGGATGACCTGCTGCTCGTGTCGAAGGGGGCGCAGTCGATCAGGTTCACCGCCTCGGACGACGCGCTACGCCCGATGGGCCGCGCGACCAGCGGCGTCATCGGGATGAGGTTCCTCGAAGGCGACGAACTTCTCGCCATGAATCGCATCGCAGACGGTCAAGATGTGCTTATTGCCACTAAGGCTGGGTACGCGAAGCGGACGCCCGTGGACCAGTATCCAGTTCAGGGCCGTGGCGGTAAGGGCGTGCTGACGGCGAAAATTGTCAGCGCACGTGGCAAGCTGGTTGGAGCCGTCATGGTCAACCCGGAGGACGAGGTCTTCGCGATCACGTCAGCGGGCGGGGTGATCCGGACGAGTGCCGGGCAGATCAAGCAGTCCGGCCGTCAGACCATGGGAGTGCGCTTGATGAATCTCGCCGAAGGCGACAGCGTGGTGGCTCTCGCCCGAAACGCCGAGTCGTTGGAGGCTTCGGTCGAGGCAGAGGAAGACGGGGGAGGAGAGTAACGGATGAGCGCCGCCCAGGGTGGTCCCGCCAAGACCAAGCCGGTCGTTCGCGAGAACGGCCAGCAGCAGCCTCAGAAGAACACGCCGGCGGAGACCGCTGACTCGATCAAGGAAGAGCAGAGGGCACCGGAGGCCCCGGCTCCCGCGGAGGGTAACGACACGGTCCGCATCCGGCCGTCCCTCGCCACCGAGGCTCCCCCTCCGCCACCCAAGATCGAGCTACCCACCAAGAAGAAGTCCGCGGGGGGCGCCGCCGGGGCCAGGCTGCCGCGCAAGGCCCACCTGGTCCTGCGCCGGATCGAGCCCTGGTCGGCCATGAAGTTCAGCTTCGTGGTGTCCCTGGTCTGCTTCGTGGTGCTGTTCGTGGCGGTCGCCGTGCTGTACGGCGTGCTGTCGGCCCTGGGCGTGTTCGACTCGCTGGTCGACCTGGTCAACCAGCTCGGCAAGGGCGAGCAGGGCCAGAACTCCATCCCGATCAACATCGCCTCCTGGTTCGAGCCGGTGCGCATCCTGGGCTACACGGCGCTGATCGGCGCGGTGAACGTCGTGCTGATCACGGCTTTGGCCACGCTGGGTGCGGTCATCTACAACATCGCCTCCGATCTGGTGGGCGGCGTCGAGGTGACCTTCAGCGAGGCCGAGTAGCCACCGCTTGTCTTCGCCGCCCCCGTGATTCGTCGATGGGGGCGGCGCGAGCAGTGGGCCGGGCACGGTAAGCTTTTCCTCGTCCGAACAACCGGTTCGCACCCGTTCGGCGGATGCGATAACGTTCGGTGTGCGCGGGGCTATAGCTCAGACGGTTAGAGCGCTTCCCTGATAAGGAAGAGGTCCCAGGTTCAAGTCCTGGTAGCCCCACCCAGTCCCACCAGCACAAGCAGAGCCGCTCTCGATTACGAGGCGGCTCTTTTCATGTTCTGGGAAGGCGCGGCGGTTCAGCAGGGGTAGACGGAGATGCCGGGCGGGTCCTGCAGGCAGGCGAAGGTGCCGTCGGGCAGGGCGATGACGACGACCTCGATGGTCTGGCCGTCGTCGGCCTGGGTGCTCTGCTTGGGCTCGTACTTGACCAGCGAGTCGGCGGGGAAGTCGCGGTCCAGGGTGCGGCCCATGATGAGGCTCACCTCGTAGAGGCGGCTCTTGACCTCTTCTGTGAGCCTTTTGACCCGCGCGCGGTCGTCCGTGCTCAGGGGAACGCGGGTCTGTTCTGTGGTGCTCGTCATGATGTGTCCCTTTCGTGGTTTCTAGGACTCATCGTGTGGGCGCGGGGCTCCTACCGGCATGAGCATCCCCCTACTCAACCTGCTCACGGGGACGAGGGTCAGCGCCGTCACCACCGCCAGGGCGCCGAAGGCCAGGCGGAAGTCGCCCATGGTGTCGCGCAGGGCGCCGACGAGGACGGGGGCGAGGGCGGCGCAGCCGTACCCGATGAAGAAGGCCATCGCGCTGATGCGGCCCGCCTGGGCGGCGTCGCGGCTGAGGACCACGGGGAGTGTGAGGACCAGCGTGAACAGACCGCCGTGGCCGACGCCCAGAGCGGCTATCCACAGCCAGGTCGCCGTGGCGGGGGCGAGGGACAGGCCGGCGAAACCCATGGCGGTGAGCGTGGTCGTCAGTGCCAGTCCTACGCGCCGGTCCCGGTGCTCGCCCAGCAGAGCGGGTACGGCCAGCATCGCCGCCACCTGGATGCCGATCATCACGGTCAGCAGGCCCCCGCCGCCGGCGCCGCTCTCCCGCAGGAGGGGCACGATCCAGGCCAGCTCGCAGTAGTACAGGGCGGAGCTGGCGGCCGACAGGATCGTCACCCGCCAGGCCACGGCGCTACGCCAGGGCAGGCCTCTGGTGGCGGGGCCGGCGGGGGCGGTCACGTCGGACAGGGCCAGTGAGCGCCGCGACGCCGTCCAGACGGCCGTGCCGGCGAGGGCGAGCAGGGACCAGGACGCCAGCGCGCCGGGCCAGGAGCCCAGGAAGCCGGCCAGGGGAGCGCTGACCCCGGCCGCGACGGCGCCGCCCGCGCCGAGCCCGGCGGTGTACACGCCGGTGGCGAGGCCGGCGCGGTCGGCGAAGCGGGTCTTCACGACGGCGGGGAGCAGGGTCTGGGCGATGGCGATTCCGGCTCCGACCGCCGCCGCGCAGCTCAGCTGCAGCCAGGTGGACGCGCCCGCGGCGCGGGCGGCCGTGGCCAGGGTGATGACGCCCAGGCCGAGCAGTACACCGCGCTGAAGCCCGAGACGCCGGCCGGCCACGGCGGCGAGCGGCGCGCACAGGCCCATGGCCAGGGTCGGGATGGTCGTCAGGAGCGCGACGGCGGTCGCGGTCAGGTCCAGGTCGGCGCGGATGCGGTCCACGAGCGGGGAGACGGCGGCGATCGCGGGCCGCAGGTTCGCCGCCGCCACGAACATCGCCAGCCCGGCCATGCCGAGCGTCTGTTTGCCCATCGTCCAGCCTCCATTGATCTCGGATATTTTCTATCCGAGTTCTATCACACAACTCGGACAGAAAATGTCCGTAAGCTGGGGCCCATGAAGTTGTCCAACGGGGTGGAGTGGGCGCTGCACAGCTGCGTCACGCTCAGCCAGAGCCGCGCGCCCGTGCCCGCGGCCCGGCTCGCGGAGCTGCACGGCACCCCGCCCGCCTACCTCGCCAAGCATCTGCAGGCGCTGTCGCGGGCGGGCATCGTGCGCTCCACGGCTGGCCAGGTCGGCGGGTACTCCCTGACCAGGCCGGCGGCGGAGATCTCGGCGCTGGAGGTGGTGCGGGCCATCGACGGCACCGAGCCCGCCTACCGGTGTACCGAGATCCGTCAGCGCGGGCCGCTGGCCCTTCCGGCCGAGCGGTGCGAGCGGCCCTGCGCGATAGCCCGCGCGATGGCTGCCGCCGAGGAGGCCTGGGCGCGGGCGCTCGGCGAGGTCACGGTCGCGGACCTCGCCGAGCGCATCGACGCCGACAGCGGAGGTACGGCGATGGCCGCCGTCGGCAGCTGGCTCACGAGCGATACCGCCGGTCGTTAGACCACCGGCGCGAGGTCGGCCGATCGGGTGCGGGCCAGCAGGAGATAGAGCGGGACGGTGACGGCGAGGCTGACGATCCAGCTGATGTCGGCGCCGGACAGGGCCGTGGCGACCGGGCCGGTGTAGAGGACGGTGCTCATGAACGGGATCTCCACCAGAATCCCGACCGTGTAGGCGATCAGGGCGGGCTTGTCGTACCTGCCGTACCGGCCGCCGTCGGGCAGGAAGAAGTCCTCGACGGCGTACCGTCCCTTGCGGACCAGGTAGAAGTCGACCAGGTTGACCGCGGTCCAGGGGATGAACACGTACTGCAGCAGGATGATCAGGTTGGTGAAGCCGGTGACGAAGTCGTCCGACATGAGCAGGGCGACGAACGAGGCCACGGCGACCATCGCCGCGCCGATCGCCGCCCGCTCGCGGGTGCCGGGCAGCCAGCGGGAGCGGAAGGTCTGCACGATGGTGACGACCGCTAGCACGGCGCCGTACAGGTTCATCGCGTTGAAGTGCATGATCACCGCGGCGAAGCTCAGCAGCGCGATCGTGCTCAACGGGCCGCCGAGCACCTGGGGCATCCCGGTCAGGACGTCGCCGCGGACCGCGATGGAGACGATGACGCCGACGGCCATCGGGACGATGCCGCCCAGGACGGCGCCGGCGTACGTCCACCAGAAGGTGGAGCGGAGGCTGGCGGTCCGCGCGGGCATGTAGCGGGAGTAGTCCGATACGTAGGGCGCGAACGCGATCAGCCACAGCGCGCCGACGGCCATCGTGCCGAGGAAGCCGCGCAGGGTCGGCTGGCCGATCTGGAAGACCGCCGCCGGGACGTTGCCCATCACGGCCATGCCGACGACCAGGACGCCCACGGTCGCGACCGACACCGCGGTGATGACGCGGCCGATGAGGTGGATCAGCTGGTAGCCGACCACGCACACGACCAGGCCGACGACCGCGAACAGCGCGGAGAGCAGCCAGATCGGCACCGCGGGCAGGGCCGCGTTGACGGACTGGGCGCCGGAGACGATGTTGGCCGCGTAGATGCCGACGTACATGATCAGGACGACGACCAGGACGACGAGCGACCCGCGGACCCCGAACTGGCCGCGGCTCTGGATCATCTGGGGGACCCCGAGCTGCGGCCCCTGGGCGCTGTGCAGCGACATGGCCAGCCCGCCCAGCAGCAGGCCGGCGAGCAGCGCGATCAGGCTCCACCAGAAGTCGAGCCCGTAGACCAGGGGCGCGATGCCGCCGGTGACGAAGGTCAGCGGGCCGATGTTGGCGGCGAACCAGATGCTGAACAGGTCGCGTGGCCGGCCGGTCCGCTCGTCGGCGGGGATGATGTCGATGCTGCGTCGTTCCAGCGTCATGGCGCTTCCCAGGGCGAGGGCTGGGCCCGGTGGGCCAGGTAGTTGACCTTGAGCTTGGTGAACTCGCGGATGGTCTCCAGGCCGCCCTCCTCGCCGCGGCCGGAGGCCTTGTGGCCTTCGTAGGGGACGTGGGCGTGGTCGCGGAAGGGGGCGTTGGTCCAGACGATGCCGGCCTGGAGCCGGTCGGTGAGCTCGACGGCCTCGTCGAGGCGGTCGGTCCAGACGGTGGCGGCCAGGCCGTACGCGGTGTCGTTGGCGAGGCGTACCGCCTCGTCCAGGCCGCGGTACCTGAGGACCGACACGACGGGGCCGAAGATCTCCTCCCGCGCCGCCGCCATGGACGGGGTCACGCCGTCGAGCACGGTGGGCTGGAGGAAGGCGCCCTCCTGGCGGGGACGGCCGCCGCCGTGGGCGATCGTGGCGCCCTCGGCGAGCGCGGCGTCGATGGCCCGCTCCACTCCTTCGCGGTGCTCGCGGCTGACCAGCGGGCCCATCTGGGTGGCGGGGTCCATCGGGTCGCCGACCACGACGTTCGCGGTGGCGCGCAGGAACAGCTCCAGGAACTCCTCCGCGATCTCCTCGGCGAGCAGCAGCCGGGACCCGGCCGTGCACACCTGCCCGGCGTTGAAGAAGGCGTGGAACACCGAGGCCGCGGCGGCGGTCTCCAGGTCGGCGTGGGCGGTGACGATGTTGGCCGTCTTGCCGCCGAGCTCCAGGTGGCAGCTCACCCCGGACCGCTGGATCAGCGCGCCGACCTCGGTCGATCCGGTGAACGTGATCTTGCTGACGCCGGGGTGCGCGACCAGCGCCGCGCCGGTCGAGGCGTCGCCGTTGACGACGTTGACGACGCCGGGCGGGAACCCGGCGCGCGCGCACAGCTCGCCGAACATCGCGGCGGTCAGCGGCGTCTGCTCGGCCATCTTCAGCACGACGGTGTTGCCAGTGGCGAGGGCGGGACCGGTCTTGGTGACCGCGAAGAAGAAGGGGAAGTTCCAGGGCGCGATCGCCGCGACGACTCCGTAGGGTTCCCGGCGTGAGGTGGTGAGGAAGCCGGGCTGCTCGGCGTAGCTGGTCCCGCGGACGTTCTCCGGCAGCGTCGCGTAGTACTCGAGGATCTCGGCGGAGACCGCGACGTCCGCGCGGGCGTCCTCGATGGGGTGGCCGCTGTCGCGGGACTCGGTGACGGCGATGGACTCCGCCTCGCTCCGCACGACCTCCGCCAGGTTGCGCAGCAACCGCGCCCGCTCGGCGGGCGGCAGGCGCCGCCAGTCGTCCCGTTCGCCCGCCGCGCCGGCCGCGCGCACGGCGGCGTCCACCTCCGGTACGCCGCCGAGCGCCACCGTGGCCAGCCCGGACCCGGTGGCCGGATCGACGGTCTCGAACGTGGCCCCGCCGGCGGAGGCCACGCTCCGCCCGCCGATCAGGTGCGGGACGTCGGCGCTCATGCCGCGACCCCGGCCGGACGGCCCGTGCGCAGGGACTCCTCCAGGGCGAGCGCCGCGGCCAGGGCGCCGCGCGCTTCTGCCCCGGTGACCAGGGGCGGGCGGCCCTCGCGGACGGTGGCGAGGAATCGCTCGACCTCGTTGACGTACATCCCGGTCTGGACGCCGAAGACCTCGCCGTTGAGCGCGTCGGGGAACTGGGCGGCGTCGCCGTGGACCACGACGCCGTGGTCTCGTTCCGTCAGGTACGCGTTGCCGTTCACGCCCACGTAGGACAGGGCGTGGTCACCCTGGTCCAGGCCGGCCTGGTCGGGCAGCGCCCATGACGTCTCGTGGGCGCCGACGCAGCCGTTGGCGAAGCGCAGCGTGGCGACGATGGAGTGCGCGCCGCCCTCGTCCAGCCCGGGGACGGGCGTGCGCGAGGCGACCCCGCTGACCTCGACGATCGGCGATCCCACGATCCACTGCAGCACGTCGAAGTCGTGCACCGCGAGGTAGAGGGCCAGCGACGTCTGTCCCTGCTGCCGCCGCCCTTCTGAGGCGGGCCAGTTCCGCCTGGTCACCGTGTGTACGGCGGGCCCGAGCGCCTCCGTCGCCGCCCGCACGGCCAGATACCGGCTGTCGGCCCGCAGGGAGTGACCGACGACCAGGCGCCCTCCGGGGTCGGCGGCCACCATCGCGTCGGCGTCGGCCAGCGTGGTCGCCACCGGCTTTTCGCAGAACACGTGCTTGCCCGCGCGCAGCGCCGCGATCACCGGCTCCCGGTGCAGCCCGTCGGGCGTGCTGACGAAGACCGCGTCGACGTCGCCGGAGGCGACGGTCTCGATGGCGTCGGTCGAGAAGCGCACGCCCTCCGGCAGTCCCGCGGCCGTCTCGGGGTCGAGGTCGCAACAGGCGACGATCCGTGCGGCTCCGCCGGCATGCAGGGCGGCGACCCTGATCCTGCCCATCCAGCCCAGTCCGACGACCGCGCAGTTCACCTTTTGCATGGTTGGCTTCCTTCACCTGAGCAGGTATACGTGTATAAATGAATAACCTGCTTGACTACGTGTCCAGGAATGTAAATACGCCCGCCGTGCTTGTCAAGGAATATCTTGGACAAGTAGTCAGCGCGGATTCATACCTTCAGGGAGTGACGGATGTCCGAGGACGAGATCCTCGACCGGCTCTGGCGGGCCCGCTTCAGCCCGGACGGCAAGCACGCCGAGTGCCCGGTCTGCGGTGAACCACGGGGATTCCACCGGCTCCACGGGCGCCGGACCTACAGCTGCGCCACCTGCGGGCACCAGATCAGCCCGACCGCGGGCACGGTCTTTCACGGCTCGTCCACACCCCTCGCCACCTGGTTCGCGGTCATCAGGCGCGAACGGGCCGGGCGGGGTGCCGGGGCCGCCGAGCTGGCCCGCGAGCTCGGCCTGCCGTACGCCACGGCCTGGAGGTTGTTGAAGAAGGTGCGGCAGGAGCGCGCGGGGCTGGACGCGCTCGGCGAGGTCTGGAACACCGGCGAGGAGCCGCCCGAGCCCAGGGCGGAGACGGCCGCGCCGTCGCGGGAGCAGCAGTTGCTGGCGGCGGCGCGCGACGTGGTGGTGGAGGAAGGGCTTGAGGCCACGACCGTGCGGGCCGTGGCGGCGCGGGCGGGCGTCTCCACCGGCGTCGTCCACTACTACTTCGAGAACAAGGACCAGATCCTGCTGAAGGCGTTGCGGCAGGCCCACGAGAAGGCGTCGGGACGGCGCGACGCGATCATGGCGGAGCCGGCGAGCTGCGCCGAGAAGCTCGCCGACCTGATCGCCCTGGCCATCCCCACCCACGGGGCCGAACGGGACGAGTTCATCCTGTGGCTGGAGTACTTCCACGTGGCCATGCGCGGCCGGCTGCCCGGCGCTGACCTGCCGATGGCCACCCGGTTCCGGCAGTACTTCTTCGACGTGATCGAGGAGGGCGTCCGGTCAGGCGAGTTCAGGCCCGCCCGCGACGTGAACGCCATCGCCGAGCAGCTGATCGGGCTGCTCGACGGGCTCGGGCAGGCCGCCGTCCTGGACCGGCAGTGGATGTCCTACGAGCGCATGGCGCACCTGGTCCACGACTTCGTCGAGAGCACGCTCCGGCCGCGGCGACCGTGATCAGAGGCGCCGGATCGGGAGGGTTCTGGGGCCGCGGACCTGGCCGGTGGCCCAGGTGACCGCGTCCGGGTCGGACAGCGTGAAGGACGGGACGCGTTCCAGCCACACCTCCAGCGCGACCCGCAGCTCCATGCGGGCCAGGTGCGAGCCGACGCAGCGGTGGATGCCGAGGCCGAACGCGACGTGCCGGTTGACCTCGCGGTCGATCACGACCTCGTCGGCGCGCTCGAAGTAGGCGGGGTCACGGTTGGCGGCGGGGAACGACAGCAGGATCCAGTCCTCCGCCTTCATCTCCACGCCGTTCCAGCTCAGGTCCTCCTTCACCAGCCGCGCCATGGTCACCGGCGCGTACGCGCGCAGGAACTCCTCCATGGCGGTCGGCAGCAGCTCCGGCTCGGCGACCAGGCGTTCGCGGTCGGCGGGGGTCTTGGCCAGGTGCCACAGGGAGGCGCCGATCGCGCTCCACGTGGTGTCGATGCCGGCGATGAGCAGCAGGGCCATCGTGCCGGCGACGTGGTCTGGGGAGAGCTTCTGGCCGTACAGCTCGGCGTCGATGAGGAACGTGGTCAGGTCCTCGCGCGGGCGGTCGAGGTGGTCGCGGATCTGGACCAGCAGATAGTCGAAGAGCCGGCCCATGTTGACGATGCGCTGGTCCGGCGGCAGGTTGACGCCTTCCAGCGCGCTTTCGATGAACTCGCGGAACCTGGGCCCGTCCTCCTGCGGGAAACCGAGCATGTCGGCGATGACGCGTACCGGGATGTGCTGGGCGTAGTCGCGGGCTGCGTCCACGACCTCCCTGCCCTCCATGGCGTCGATCAGCGAATGACAGAACGCCCTGGTCGCCGCCTCCCTCTTGCCCACCTCGGTCTTGGTGAAGGCGGGCAGCAGCAGTTTGCGCGCGTCGTGGTGGAAGGGCGGGTCGGAGGAGATCGGCGGCACGCCGCCCACGGGCGCGATCTCCTTGGGCGGGCGGAAGTTGCTCATGATGATCGAGCGCGAGGAGAAGCTCTCGGTGTCGTAGGCGATCGCGGCGACGTCCTCGTAGCGGGTGGGCAGCCATCCGCCGCCGAACCGCTCGGTGTGCGCGATGGGACACCGCTGCCGCAGATCATCCTGGATGGGGTACGGATCAGCCGCCCATTCCCCCTCGGTGTGGGAGAAATCGGTCGCCCAGTCGGCGACGGGGCCGGTGATGATCTCGTTGCGGGTGCCTTCGAGCGGGGCGTCCTGCCGGTCGTCCGCGGCTGGGGTGAAGCGGTCGTCGACGGTCATCTCACGCCTCCTGTACGGCTATCGCGCGTTCCGGGCAGTTGGCCGCGGCCAGCCGGGCGGCGGGCACGGCGGCGTCCCGCACGAGGCCGTCGCCGGCGACCTGCCCATAACCCTCGTCGTCCTCGGTGAACAGCTCGGGCGACAGGTCGTAGCAGCGCCCGTGACCCTGACATCGTTCGGCGTTGATGTGGACTTTCACTGCTTGTGCTCCTGTGCTCCTAGCGCGGTCACGACGCGGGAGAGCAGCTTGGCCCACTCCCTGGCGTCGACGGCGTGCAGGTCGGGGGTGATCAGGGCGCTGCCCATCGCGAGCAGGAGGCAGAAGTGGGCGAGGGCGTCCGGCGACAGGTCGGACTCGATCTCCCCGGCGTGCTGGGCGGCCTCCACCAGCCCGGCCAGCCAGTCGGCGCGCTCGCCGACGTACCCGCGCATGGGCCTGGCCAGTTCCTCGTCCCGGCGGGCGGCCACCAGCGCCTCGACGATCAGGTAGCCCGCGGCCTCGCGCCGCTCGGGCAGGCGGTCGCCGACGATGAGGAGCAGATCGGTGATCGACCGGTCGGGCTCGGCGGTGAGCAGTTCGGCCAGCAGTCGCGGGCCGTGCGCGCGCAGGGCGGCCACGAGCAGGTCGGCCTTGGAACCGAAGTGCGCGTAGAGCGCCCCGTTGCTGACCCCGGCGGCGGCGGCGATGTCGGCCACCCGGGTCCCGTCGTACCCGCGCTCGGCGAACGCCTCGGCGGCGGCGTGCAGCAGCCGTTGACGTGTCTCGGCGGCGGTGACGCCGGCGATGCGGCCCATGTCCGAATTAAAAGACCGTTCATTTGATACGTCAAGACTTTTCAGCCCCGGACAGCGCCTGTGAGACGTCGGACACGCTGGGCGATCGCTCGTACACTTTCTGTGGTGGCTGGCGGTCGGGAGAGGGTCGGGAACGATGAGCGGGCCGGAGTCGGTGACCTGTCACGAGGACCTGGTGAAGCTGCTGGCCGAGCAGTTCGCGCGGGCCGACGTGTCCCTTCGGGAGCTTCAGACGCGGGCGGAAAGGGCGGGCGGTGCGCGGCTGCCGCGCACCACCTGCGCCGACATGCTGGCCGGCCGGCGGTTCCCCAAGAAGGCGGTGATGCTGGCGTTCCTGCGGGGGTGCCGGGTTCCCGACGCTCAGCTCCCCGCGTGGGAGCGGGCGTGGGACCGGGTGCGGGTCGGTCGGTTGCCGCCGGGGACTTCCGGCGAGCCGCCGGTCTTGCCCGGGCGCGTATGGACGGTCCGGCGGTGGCGGCGCGCCGGTCTGCTGGCCGCGATGGCCGTGGCGACGGTGGCGATCAGCCTCGGCGTCATGGCTCAGCGGGTGACTCCGCAACGCGGCACGTCCGCAGGGGTGCCCGGCAGCTTCGTGGGGGCCTCCCACATCGTCAGTGACGACGGACGCTCGTTCCCCCGCGGCGGGTCGAGCCGGTTCACCGTGCGTGTCGATCCGGCCAGCACGAGGGTACGGCTGGTCCGCCGGCTGGACGTGGGCGTCGGCCTGCAACATGCCACGATCTCCGTCAACGGCGTCCCTGCCGCGGAGTGGCGGCCGCTGCTCGAAGACGCCGTCTACAAGTGGCGCGACCAGGTCGTCACCCTCCCGCCGCATCTGACCGCGGGGCGGGACTCGCTCACCATCGTCAACACGTCCGTGTCCGCCTCGGGCTTCAACGAGTTCTTCTACACCGTGGAGAACGAGGTCGACGGGGGCTGGACGGTCGCCGACAGGCTCGACGTCGGCCGCGGCCACGTCGCCGGCGAGGCCGCGCACGGCTACCGCGTCGCCGGGGAGGACTGGGCCGACGTCCAGACCTTCGCCTATCCGCCGCGGAGGGCGGACTGGCGGGTCCGCTGAGCCGGATATTTAGTTATGCGAATATAATCGTTGTATGCCTATAACCAATAGGACGCCCGTCGCCCTCGCGCTGAGCCCCCGTCAGCGGATGCTCGTCCTGGCGATCTGCTGTATGAGCCTGTTCATCGTCGGCCTGGACAACACGATCGTGAACGTCGCGCTGCCCGCCATCCGCCGCGACCTGAACGCCTCCGTCTCCGGCCTGCAGTGGATCATCGATGCCTACACGGTGGTGCTGGCGAGCCTGCTCATGCTGGCCGGCTCGACCGGTGACCGGGTCGGCCGGCGCCGTACGTTCCAGATGGGGCTGGCGCTGTTCACGCTCGGCTCGCTCATGTGCTCGCTCGCACCGGGCCTCGGCTGGCTGATCGCCGCGCGGGCGCTGCAGGCCGTCGGTGGGTCCATGCTCAACCCGGTGGCCATGTCGATCATCACGAACACCTTCACCGAGCCGCGCGAGCGGGCGCGGGCCATCGGCGTGTGGGGCGGTGTGGTCGGGATCAGCATGGCGCTGGGGCCGCTGGTCGGCGGGGTCCTGGTGGACTCGGCCGGATGGCGGGCGATCTTCTGGATCAACATCCCGGTGGGGCTGGCCGCGTACTTTCTGTGCGCGCGGTTCGTGCCGGAGTCGCGGGCGCCGCGCCCGCGCCGGGTGGACCCGGTCGGGCAGGTGCTGGTCATCGTGTTGCTGGCCGTGCTGACGTACACCCTCATCGAGGCGCCGGCGGCCGGGTGGGGGTCGCCGCGGACGCTCGCCGGGTTCGCGGTCGCGGCGCTGGCGCTGGCCTGTCTGGTGCCGTACGAGCTGCGCCGTACCGAACCCCTGATCGACCTGCGCTTCTTCCGGAGTGCGCCGTTCACGGGGGCCACGGTGATCGCGGTGTGCGGGTTCGCCGCCTTCGCCGGATTCCTGTTCGTCAACACGCTCTACCTCCAGGACGTGCTGGGCCTGTCCGCGCTGCACGCCGGGCTCTACACGCTGCCCATGGCCGGGCTGACCCTGGTCTGCTCGCCGCTGTCCGGCCGGATCGTCGGCAATGCCGGGACCCGCATCCCGCTGCTGGTGGCGGGGGCCACCATGGGGGCCAGCGGGCTGATCATGACGGGGCTGACGGCGGACACGCCCACCTGGCGGCTCATGGCCGCGTACGTGCTGTTCGGGGTGGGTTTCGGCATGCTCAACGCGCCGATCACGAACACCGCCGTGGCCGGCATGCCACGGACCCAGGCCGGTGTGGCCGCGGCCGTGGCCTCCACGAGCCGCCAGATCGGGCAGTCGCTCGGTGTCGCCGTCATCGGCTCGCTGGTCACCTCGGCGGTGGCCGGACCGTTCGCCACCGGGTTCCCCGCGGCCAGCCGTATCGGCTGGTGGATCGTCTTCGGCTGCGGGGTGGCCATCGTGCTGCTCGGTATCCTGACCACGACCGGCTGGGCCCGCCGCAGCGCCGCCCGTACCGCCGAAAGGCTCGCCCAAGCTCCCGACAGAACGGCGGACGCCCCATGAGCGACACCCCCGACCAGGAGGCGGTGGCCCGTGTCTGGGCCGCCATGTACGACCTCGTCCTGCGGCAGGAGGACCGTCGCAAGGAGGTGGCCGAGACGCTCGGCGTGAGCTTCTTCCGGGTCAAGGCGCTGCGCCGGCTGCTGGCCGGGCCCAAGACCATGCGGGAGCTGACCGCCGACCTGTCGACGGACAAGCCGTACACGACGTTGATGGTGGACGACCTGGAGCAGCGCGGCTACGTGACCCGCAGCGTCTCCCCCGACGACCGGCGCAGCAAGATCGTCACCCTCACGCCGGCGGGGACGGCCGCCGCCGAGGCGGCCGAGCGCATCCTGGCCCGCCCGCCGCGCTCCATGCTCGCCCTGGACCCCGGCGACCTGGCCGCCCTCGACCGCATCATGACCAGCCTGCGTACCGCGTCATGACCAGGGGACGTGGGCGATCTTCTTGGTGGAGCGGCCCGGGTAGACGACGATGAGGTGTTCCTCGCCGGGCGCGTCGGGGTCCTTCTCGTCCCATTCGAAGTCGCGGGCGTACACGCGCATCCGGTACCGGCCCGGACCCGCGGCCAGGTCCGGGAGCGGGCCGAGCGCGCCGCTTTCCACACCCTCGGAGTACCGCTCCACCCCCAACCGGCCGGTACGGCTGGCGATCCCCACCTCGACCACCCTGTCCCAGCCCTTGAGCCGGAGCGGCGGCGCCTTGCCGAAGGCCTTGAGCGTGAGGCACATCGGCTCGTTCTCGCCGAACGTCGTGATGGCGGCACTGCTGCCCACGGCGTCGATGAAACCGTCGTCGATGGCCTTGAAGAAGTCGCCGCCCGGGGCCCCGATCTCGTCGTAGACGTCGTAGCCGCCGCCTTCGAACAGCATGTACGCGGCGGTGCCCTGCCGTTCGGCCCGCACCTTCGGCCAGGGGTCGGAGCAGCGGGCGTTCATCCTGGCCCTCTCGGACTGCCACGCGGCCTCCCGGAGTTCGTGTTCCCGGAGCTGCTCGGCCTGTTCGACTGCCTCGTCGGCCCGCTGCCGGGCGATGACGGCCGGGCACAGGAACTCCAGGGCGGCGGCGAGGTCGGGCGGGTCGGCCGCGCCGCCTGCCAGCCGGAGCCGAGCGGTGCGGTCCATGGCGTCGGTTAACGCGCACATGTCCGCGGCGTGTGCAAGAACGCGCTGGTCCGGCAGGTCCTCGGGGAACATGTTCGCGGTCCTGGCCAGGCAGAGGAAGGCACGCCGCCGGTCCTCCGGGCGGGTGGCCGCGTACGACGGGCAGGGCTCTTGCGCGGCGGTGAAGCTGAACCTGGCACTTTCCTCGGTACCGACTACGACGAGCGGCAGGGCGAGCGCGAGCGCGGCGGACAGCCGCGAGGGACGGCCGGTCGCCGGCCGCACGGCGCCGGGACGGGCGAGCTCGTGCGCGGTACGCGCCAGCCACACCGTGGTGAAGACGCCGAGTGCGTTGAGCAGGGTCCCCATGCCGAACACCAGCTCCTGGGGCTCAGGAACGAGGAGGAGCGCATGGAGGGCAAGCTGGACAGCAAGGCCGAACCGCCCGATGCCGATCGTGGCCCTGCTCCAGCGACCGTCGCGGCGCTGCCCGATGAGGATCATCGCCGTGCAGGCCACGCTCGGCAGCGCGAACAGGGCGAACACCACAGGGCGCGAGCGGTCGAGGAAAAGCGGTACCGCCTCGACCAGGCTGAGGGCGATGGCCGCCGCCCGGAACCAGGCCGGGACCCCCGAGATGACGCGGAACAGCAGGATCACCGTGGCGATCCACAGAGCCGCGCTCCCCAGATCCGCCACGGTGTCGGACAGCTCTTCGACGAGTTCCCAGAGGCCCAGGTTGCCGACGATGCCCGCATAGATCAGGCGCCGCGGCCAGATCACGCTCGGCGGGAGGTTCGCCGCGCGGGGCAGCGCAGGACCGCGCAGCACCTGCCACAGCGCCCAGGCGTTGAGTCCGCAGATCCCGGCGAGCACGAGCCCCAGCCAGTCCGCCACCGCGAAGGGGCTGACCCAGAACGTGGCCATCGACAGCACTCGAAGGTCGCCGGACACGGCGGCGTGCGCCGCGGCGGCGGTCGCGGCGGTCAGGTAGAGCGTGACGATGACGGCCGCCGTCCGGCCGAAGCGGTATCGGCGGACGGCGGCCCGGAGGCGAGTGACGATGTGGTGATCTTAAGGCGAAAAATCAGTCGAAAAGGTCGGGCTCGGTGCGGATGATCTGCTCGTAAAGCGGCTGGAAGTTGAGCCAGCCGACGAAGTCGTTGCCGATCTGGCCGTGGGTGAGCTTGGCCTGGTCGTGGTCGATCTGCACCGTTGGGCCCGCCGCCTTCGCCAGCAGCTGCGCCTGACACGAGCGCTCCATCGTGATGAACCACCAGGCGGCGGCGTCCACCGAGTCGCCCACGGTCAGCAGGCCGTGGTTGCGCAGGATGACGGCCTTGTGGGAGCCGAGCGCGGTCGCGATCCTGCGGCCTTCCTCGGTCTCCACGACGACGCCCGTGTAGTCGTCGAACAGGCCGTGGTCCTCGTAGAAGGCGCAGGCGTCCTGGGTGAGCGGTTCCAGCATGGCGCCGAGTGAGGACAGGGCCTTGCCGTACACGGAGTGGGAGTGCGCGGCGGCCACGGCGTCGGGGCGGGCCTGGTGGACCATCGCGTGGATGGCGAACGCGGCCTGGTTGACGTGGTGGCGGCCGTGCACGACCTGGCCCTCGTGGTTGACCAGGATGAGGTCGCTGACCTTGATGTGCTTGAAGCTCATGGCGAACGGGTTGACCCAGAAATGGTCGGTGTGCTCGGGGTCGCGGGCGGTGATGTGCCCGGCGACGCCCTCCTCGAAGCCGAAACGGCCGAACAGCCGCAGCGCGGCGACCAGGCGCTCCTGGCGGTGGCGCCGCTCGTCGGCCACGTCGTCGAACTTCGCCGGCATGGGGAAGGACAACTGGTCGGTGGGGATGGGCTCCAGGTTCATCGTTCCTCCAGGATCGACGGGTCGAGTTCGGCCGGTGTGCGGAAGCCCGCCAGGCCGAGGGTGAGGTCGAGGTCGGCGAGCAGGGCGCGCACGACGTGCCGCACGCCGTCCTCGCCGCCGCACGCCAGCCCCCAGATGTAAGGGCGCCCGAGGAGTACGGCCCGCGCCCCGAGAGCGAGCGCCTTGACCACGTCCGCCCCGGACCGGATGCCGGAGTCGAACAACACGGTCAGCCGGTCGCCGGCCGCCGCGACGACCGCGGGCAGCGCGTCGAGCGCGCCGAGCGCGCCGTCCACCTGGCGTCCGCCGTGGTTGGAGACGACGACGCCGTCCATGCCCGCGTCGGCGGCGCGCCGGGCGTCGTCCGGATGCTGGATGCCCTTGAGAACGATCGGCCCGTCCCAGTTGTCGCGCAGCAGCGGGAGCTGGTCCCAGGTGTGGGCGCGGCCGTTGAACATGGGCGCCCACGTCATGATCGCGGCGTTGAGGTCCTCCTCGACCGGCCGCTCCAGCCGGGAGCGGAAGACCGGGTCGGACAGCGGGATCGCGAGCCCGGTCCCGCGCAGGAACGGCAGGTAGGCGCGGTCGAGGTCGTTGGGCCGCCAGGCCAGCGTGAAGGTGTCGAGGGTGACCACGAGCGTGTCGTAGCCGTTCTTGCGGGCCCGTTCCAGCAGGCTGAGCGTGACCTCGTCGTCGTGCGGCCAGTACAGCTGGTACCAGCGCGGCCCGCCCGCCTCGGCCACCTCCTCCAGCGTGTGCGAGGAGGCCGTGCTCAGGATGGCCGGCAGCCCCAGCGAGGCGGCGGCACGAGCGGTCGCCAGCTCACCGTGCGGGTGCACAATCGACTGCACGCCGATCGGCGCCAGCGCGAGCGGCGCGGGATAGGTACGCCCGAACAGTTCGGTGCTCAGGTCCCGCTCGGTGGTCTCGCGCAGCATCCTGGGCACGATCGCGCGCCGCAGGAACGCCGCCCGGTTGGCCGCGTCGGTCTCGCCGCTGCCGGCCGAGCCGGCCACGTACCAGTAGGGGCCCTCCTCCAGCAGGCTGCGGGCGGCCTCCTGGAGCTTGGCCGGGTCCACCGAGTACGGCGGGAGCGCGCCGGTCAGGCCGTTGAGGTAGATCTCGAGCTGGAAGTCGGAGTAGGCCACCCGACCAGCCTGTCTCGCGGATCACCGGCGGGCAACGTTCACCGGTCGCGAATCCGGTTCGGCAGATTGTGTCGTGGCACAATGAGCGGGTGGATCCCAGGTTCGCGGCGCTGAGCGCGCGGTTGCTGGAGCGGGTGGAGGACCTGGGCGGCGAGCTGGCCAGGCGGGTGCACGCCGCGGAGGCCGAGCTGGCCGTGGTGCCGCCGGACGACCTGGCCGCGGTCTGCGCCGAGCAACTGCGGCTCTCGCTCACGCACCTGTCGGGTGGCGCGGTGATCTCGACCGCCTCCACCGAGGCCAACGCCCGCCGCCGCGCCGAGCGGGGCGTGCCGCTGGCCGCGCTGCTGCACAGCTACCGGGTGGGCACCCAGTTCCTGTGGGAGAGCTTCGTCGCCGAGGCGGGCGACGACGAGCACGCCATCCTCATCGCCAGCGCGAGCGAGATGTGGCTCGGTCTCGACCTCATGTCGGAGGCCATCAGGACCGCCTACCGCGAGGTGGAGGCCGAGCGCGACCTGCGGGCCAGGCGGGATCGGGACGTGCTCTTCGACGCCCTGCTGGGCACCGACCCGGTGCGGATCCGGCAGAGCGCCGACGCGCTCGGGCTGCCGCACCGGGGGCGCTTCCACGTGATCGCCGCCGAGGTCACCGCGGGGATGCCGGTCGCCGCCGTGTGGCGGCACCTGCCGACGGAGCGGCTGGCCGTACTGTCGCTGCCGGAGAACGCGGCGTTTCCCGCGCTGACGGGAGGACGCTACGGGGTGAGCCCCGCCTACGAGCAGATCTCGCAGACGGCGGCGGCGCTGCGGCTGGCCAGGCTGGCGCTGGCGGCGGGCGCGGAAGGCGTCTCCCACTACGGCGACCGCCCCGTGGCCACGCTGGTGGCCAGCAGTCTGGAGACCGCCGACGACCTGGCCCACAGGGTGCTCGGCAGGCTGCTCGACCTGCCCGCCGACGACCGGGACGCCCTGCTGGCCACCGCCTACACGTGGTTCGCCGAGGGCGGCTCGACGGCGCGTACCGCGCAGGCGCTCTTCTGCCACCGCAACACCGTCCGCTATCGGCTGGGCCGGGTGAAGGAGCTCACCGGCCGCTCGGTCGACCATCCGCGGCAGGCGGCCGAGCTCTTCCTGGCCCTGGAGACCGTCTACGTCCGCAGGTAGAGCTTGGCGTTGGGGCTGTACCGGTGCAGCCCCAACGCTGCGGGACCGGCGTCAGCGGCGGCTGATTCTCGCGTCCCTGATGTCGGCGGGGAGGACCGGCTTGCCGTCCACGGGCGGTGTCGGGCCGCCCGGGGTGGGCTGGATGCCGCCGGCCGCGATCCGGTCGAGGGCGGCCAGGCCGGGGCCGTCGACGGTCCCGAAGACCGTGTAGTTGGGCGCCAGCCCGGAGTCGCCGATGACGAGGAAGAACTGGCTGCCGTTGGTGCTGGGCCCGGCGTTGGCCATGGCCAGCAGGCCGCGCGCGTACGTCTTGCGCACCCCCGTCGGGTCGCCCGGCCACGGCGGCAGGTCGGTCGGCAGCTCGTCCTTGTACTTGTAGCCGGGCCCGCCCTCGCCGGTGAAGCTCGGGTCGCCGCACTGCAGCACCTTCAGCCGGTCGTAGGCGGTCAGGCGGTGGCAGGAGGTGCGGTCGTAGAAGCGGTGCCTGACCAGGTGCACGAAACTCTGCACGGTGCACGGCGCCTTGACCGGGTCGAGCGTGAGGCGGATGTCGCCGTGGTTGGTCTCCAGGACGGCGGAGACCGGCCGGGTGGGGGTGCGGCGCGGGTCCGGCGGCAGGTGCACCCGGCGGGCCGGCGGCTCGTCGGGCGTCTGGGTGTAGGCGCACGGGCCCTTGGTCGTCTTCGGCGGCCGGTCGGCCGAGGCCGCCGAGGCGGGGGTGGCCGAGGACGGGGTGGCTGAGGCGGGGGTGGCTACGAGCGCGACCAGCGAGCCCGTCGCCGCTGCGGTTAAGGCGAGTCGTGCCAGCGACATCTGTCCTCCACAGGGGTTGTCAACGGATCAACCCTAGGGCGTCAAGGCAAGGGCGTCGACAGGCGGAAAACCAGAGGAGTTCCCGGGCTTCGCCTTGCTACCTTCGGCGGAAATCAGCGAGCGAAAAAGGGAGAACGGAAATGCCGATGACCGCCGACCGGCTCAGGTCAGCGTTCCTTGACTATTTCACCGCGCGCGCCCACGAGCGCCGGTCGTCGGCAGGTCTCATCCCGGCACACGCGGCCGCCCCGCTCTTCGTCAACGCGGGCATGGTGCCCTTCCTGCCGTATTTCCTGGGTGAGGAACGGCCCGGCTTCACCAGGGTGACCACCGCGCAGAAATGCGTGCGCGTCCGCGGCAAGCACGACGACATCGACGTGATCGGCATCAGCCGGCGCCATCTCACGTTCTTCGAGATGCTCGGCAATTTCAGCTTCGGCGACTATTTCAAGCGCACGGCCATCGAATACGGGTGGGATTTCCTCACCGAGGTGCTCGGCATCGATCCCGACCGGCTGTGGGTGACCGTGCACGAGAGCGACGGCGAGGCGGCCGAGCTGTGGCGGGAGATCGCGGGAGTGCCCTTCGCGCGGATCCAGCGGCTCACCGGCGACAACTTCTGGGAGATGGGGCCCACCGGACCCTGCGGGCCCTCCTCGGAGATCTTCTACGACATGGGCGCCGAGCTCGGGCCCGGCGGCGGGCCCGCGCACGGCGGCGAGGACCGGTTCGTGGAGATCTGGAATCTCGTCTTCATGACCTACAACCGGCTCGACGACGGCTCGCTGCGGCCCTTGCCGCAGGTCAACATCGACACCGGCGCGGGTCTCGAGCGCATCCTGCCGATCCTGCAGGGCGCCTCG
This sequence comes from Nonomuraea sp. NPDC059007, assembly GCF_042740555.1. Lineage (NCBI taxonomy): Bacteria > Bacillati > Actinomycetota > Actinomycetes > Streptosporangiales > Streptosporangiaceae > Nonomuraea > Nonomuraea sp. NPDC059007. The sequence goes on from NZ_JBHYJD010000017.1 coordinate 180,959, forward strand.
TCGGTGTTCGAGACCGATGTGCTGCGGCGGTTGATCTCGGTGGCCGAGGAGGTGTGCGGCCGGCCGTACGGGATGGATGAGGGGCGTGACGTGAGCCTGCGCATCCTCGCCGACCACGCGCGGTCGATGACGTTTCTGCTGGCCGACGGCGTCGTCCCGAGCAACGGGGAGCGCGGGTACGTGCTGCGCCGCATCATCAGGCGGGCGGCCCTGCACGCGCGCCGGGCCGGGGCGCGCTCCGGCGTGCTGCCGCGGATGGCCGGAGCGGTCGCGCGGGTCATGGGCCCGGGGTATCCGGAGCTCGCCGGCGCGATCGACCGGGTGCGGGAGACGCTGGAGCGTGAGGAGCACCGCTTCCACGAGACGCTCACCCAGGGGCTCGGACTGCTCGACGGCCTGGCCGGGCGGGAGGGCATCTCGGGCGAGGTCGCCTTCCTGCTGCACGACACCCACGGCTTCCCGATCGAGCTCACCAGGGAGGTCGCGGCCGAGCGCGGGCTGGCCCTGGACGAGGACGGCTTCGCCGCGGCCATGGAACGCCAGCGGGCCGGCGCGAAGGTCGTGAAGGCCGCGACCACGAGCGGCACCGGCCGGGAGGTCCTGGACACGTCCGGCACCACGGACTTCCTGGGCTACGAGGTCACCGAGGCCGACGCCACCCTGCTCCGCGTCACCGCGACCGGACCGGGCCGGGCCGAGCTGTACGCCGACGCCACCCCCTTCTACCCGGAGGGCGGCGGCCAGATCGGCGACACCGGCCAGGTCCACGGGCCGACCGGGCGGGGCCGGGTGCTCGGCACCGACGCGCCCGTCCCCGGCGTCATCCGCCACCTGGTCGAGGTGGCGGAGGGCACGTTCGAGCCGGGCCAGCGCGTACGTCTGGAGGTCGACCGGGACCGGCGCGCGGCGCTGCGGCGCAGCCACACGGGTACCCATCTGCTGCACTGGGCGCTCAACAAGGTCGTCGGCGGCCACGTGCGGCAGCAGGGCTCGCTGGTCGCCCCCGACTACCTGCGCTTCGACTTCAACCATCACGCGCCGCTCACCGACGACCAGATCCACGAGGTCGAGGCGCTGGTCGCGGCCGAGGTCCTCGGCAACCAGCCGGTCGAGGTCACCCTGACCGGCTACGACGAGGCCAGGCGGGCGGGCGCGATCTCCTTCTTCGGCGAGAAGTACGGCGACGTGGTGCGCGTGGTCAAGGCCGGCGAGCACTCCTTGGAGCTGTGCGGCGGCACCCACGTCTCCCGGCTGGGCGACATCGGCCAGGTGCTCATCACCGCCGAGTCGTCCATCGGCGCCAACCTGCGGCGGGTGGAGGCGCGGGTGGGCCTTGCGGCGTTCGAGGAGGTCCGCGGGCAGCGCGCGCTGCTGCGTACGGCCGCGCGGCTGCTCAAGAGCGAGCCGGGCGAGGTGCCGGACGGCATCGAGCGGCTGCGGGAGTCCGTGCGCGGCGCCGAGCGTGAGCGCCGCAGGCTGGCGGCCGAGCTGGACAGGGAGCTGGCGACGGCGATGGCGCGCGGGGCCGAGGGCGGCGTCGTGGTGCGCCGGTGTGACGGGCGCGACCAGGCGGCGCTGCGGCACCTGGCCGGCGAGGTGCTGGCGGCCGGCGTCCGCGCGGTCGGCCTGGTGGGCTCGCCCGACGGCAGGACGGTCGCGCTCTCGGTCGACCTGGCCGAGGGCGGCTCCGGCGCGCCGGAGATCGCCCGGCGGGCGGCCGGGGCGGTGGGCGGCGGCGCGGGCGGCAAGGACCCGCGCCGCGCGGTGGCCGGTGGCCGTGACGTCTCCGGTGTCGAGCGGGCGCTGGCGATCCTGCGCGAAGAGCTTGCCTGAAGCATGTCGAGAACAGGGCGTCGGCTTCTACGTCCCGGGTGAAGACGTACCTGAGGAGGAACGATGTCCTACACCCGTGACCCGCGAGTCGACGCCTACATCGACGCCCTGCCCGAGTGGCAGCAGGCCATCTGCCAGGAGGTGCGCGACCTCGCCCACGCCGCCGACCCCGAGCTGAGCGAGACGGTCAAGCGCACCGTCCTGCCGTACTTCGTGCTGCGGGGCAACGTCTGCGCCCTGCTGGCGGCCAAGAACCACGTCAACGTGTTCCTGTACGACGGCGCGATCGTGCCCGACCCCGAAGGCATCATCACCGCGGGCCACGGCAACAAGACCGCCAGGATGATCTCGATACGGCAGGGCGAGCCGATCAACAGGCCCGCCCTGCTGGCCATGCTCCGGCAGATCATCGCCAACAACCGGGCGGGAGGCTGGCGCCGGATCAAAGCCCAAGGCTGACGCCTGTTGCGCACACCGTTCTCACTGGGTACAGTGTTCGCATACGGGAACGACGTACTTCGCAGCTGGAGGCAACCCCAATGGACGCCCGCAACCCCCGCAGGTGGCTCATCCTCATCGTGTTGTGCCTGAGCACACTCGTGCTGGTCATCGACAACATGGTCCTCACGGTGGCCATCCCGCCGCTGGCCGTCGACCTCGGCGCCACCGCGCAGGACGCCCAGTGGATCCTGGACTCCTACATCCTGGTCTTCGCCGGCCTGCTGCTCACCGCGGGCAGCCTGTCCGACCGGTTCGGCCGCCGCCGGGTGATGATCATCGGACTGGCCCTGTTCGGGTTGTCCTCCCTGGCCGCCACCTTCGCGACCGACCCGGGCACGCTGATCGCCGCCCGCGCCGTCATGGGCATCGGCGGCGCGCTCATCATGCCGAGCACGCTGTCCATCCTGATCGTCGTCTTCGACGAGGAGGAGCGGCGCAAGGCCATGGGCGCCTGGTCGGCCGTGGCCATGCTCGGCCTGGTCGGCGGCCCCGTCCTGGGCGGCGCGCTGATCGCCTGGTTCTGGTGGGGCGCGGTCTTCCTCATCAACGTCCCCATCGCCGCCATCGCCATCGTCGCCGCGCTCGTCCTCATGCCCGAGTCCCGCGGCCCGGCCACCAAGGCCGACCCGCTCGGCGCGATCCTGTCGGCCGTCGGCATGGTCACCCTGGTCTGGACCATCATCGACCTCCCGCACGGCCTCAACTGGGTCAGCCTCGTGACCTCCGTCGTCTCGCTCGCCGCCTTCGTGGTGTGGGAGCTGCGCACGCCGTACCCGATGGTCCCGCTCGCGCTCTTCCGCAACCGCACCTTCTCCGGTGCCAGCTTCTCCCTCACCCTCGTCCAGGTCGGCAACGGCGGGCTGCTGCTCGTGCTGACCCAGTTCCTGCAGTACGTGCTCGGCTACACGCCCACCGAGGCCGGCATGGCCTTCATCCCGATGGCCATCGCCTCGCTGGTGTTCAACGGGCTCGGCGCCGGGCTGGGCGCCAAGATCGGCAACCGGCCGCTGATCGCGGGGGGCATGCTGGTCATGGCGGGTGGCTTCGCCCTGCTCGCCTCCCTGGGCTCCGGCTCCGGTTTCGTGCTGACGGCGGTCGCGCTGTTCGTCCTGGGTGCCGGTGGCGGGCTGGCCATGCCGGCCGCGATCGCCGCGCTGATGGGCACCGTCCCGCCGGAGCAGGCCGGCGTCGGCTCCGCGCTCAACGACACCATCCAGCAGGCCGGCGCCGCGCTCGGCATCGCCGTCCTGGGCAGCATCCTCACCTCCGGCTACACCGCCGCGCTGCCCGGCGGCGCCCCCGCCGCGGCCAAGAGCTCCATCGGCGACGCCCTGGCCCTCGGCGACGCCGGTCTGGCCACCGCCGCCCGGGACGCCTTCACCACCGCGATGTCCAGCGCGTTCACGCTGAGCGCGATCGGTGTCGCGGCGGCCGCCCTGCTCGCCGTCCTGGTCATCCGGGACCGCAAGCCCGCCGCCTCCGACGCTCCTCCCGCTCCCGAACGGGAACTGACCGTCACCCACTGAGAACGAACCCCTGACCCCGGCCTCGACCAGGCCGGGGTCAAGCGCGTGTCGGGGCGCGGGCGGGCGGCGGCGCGGGGTTAGCCTGCGGTGCGATGAAGAGTGCCGCCGCCTGGCTGCTCCCCGGCGAGGAGCGCGGAGTCCTGCCCGCCATGCTCGTCCTCCTCACCGTGGTGACGGGGATCGTGGACTCGGTCAGCTTTCTCGGCCTGGGCAACGTGTTCGTGGCCAACATGACGGGCAACGTGGTGTTCGTCGGGTTCGCGCTGGCGGGGGTCGCGGAGCCGAGCCTGTGGGCCTCGCCGCTGGCCATCGCCTCGTTCGCGCTCGGGGCGTGGGCGACGGGGCGGGTGGCGCGCAGGGTGTCTTTCACGGCGTTCACGCTGGTGCATCTCGGACTGCTCGCCGCCGCCGTGCTCGTGCTGGCCGGGCCCGGGGCGGACGCGGTGGTGATCGTACTGCTGGCGCTGGGCATGGGCATCCAGAACGCCTCCGTACGCCACACCGGCATCCCCGACATGACCACCACGGTGCTGACCACCACGCTGACCGGCCTGGTCGCCGACTCCCCCGGAACCGCCAACCGGCGGCGGGCGGTCTCGATCCTGGCCATGTTCACCGGCGCGCTGGTCGGCGGATTCCTGCACCTGCGCGTGGGTGACGCCGCCGCGCTCGCGGTCGCCGCCGTCCTGCTCGCCGCCGTGAGCGCGGTGCTGGTGCGGCTATCCGGCTGAGGGCAGGCGGGCCACGGCGCCGAGCAGGCCCGGCTTGCCGAAGTCGGGTTTGTGCTCCTCCCACTCCGGACGCCAGGCCTCGACCGGGACCACGCCGGGATCCAGCAGATCGAGGCCGTCGAAGTAGGAGCCGAACGTGTCGGCGCCGCGCGGGACCACGGAGCCCGTCGAGGACGCCCGGTAGACGGCCTGCCCGGCGCGGACGGTCTCGGCGGCCAGGTCACCGGCGTAGCCGTGCGACATGGCGAGATAGCTGCCGGCCGCCATCGACGCGCGCAGGTGGGCGACGATCGAGGCCGCCTCGAGGTCGGAGGGGACGAAGTGCAGGATCGCGAACAGCAGCACCGCGACCGGCCGGTCGAAGTCGAGGTGGGCGCGGATCTCCGGGTGGCCGGTGATCGTCTCGGGCCGCCTGAGGTCGGCGTCGATGACGATGGTCCGCGTGTTGTCGGCCAGCAGGGCGCGCGCGTGGGTGAGGACGATGGGGTCGTTGTCCACGTAGGCGATGCGGCACTCGGGGGCGGCGCCGAGCGCGACCTCGTGCACGTTCTGCTGCGTGGGCAGACCGGCGCCGATGTCGACGAACTGCCGCACCCCCGCCTCGACCAGCACGCGGACCACCCGGATGAGGAAGTCGCGGTTGGCGCGGGCGATCTCGGTGATCTCGGGGACCAGCCGCACGATCTTCTCGGCGGCCTGGCGGTCGGCGGCGAAGTTGTCCTTCCCGCCGAGGAAATAGTCGTACATTCGCGCGACGCTCGGCGTGTGTGGATCGATGCCCGGGACGTGCTCGCCAGCCGACATGGGTAAATCTTAGGTCCAGACGGTCACTATTACCCCGCTGGTTACGTCATAGAGACTATGAAGAGCAATCTGCGTGACGTGATCAAGGGCCGGATGCTGCTCCCCGGCGACGAGGACTTCGACGAGGCCCGCAAGCCCTGGAACTCCGCAGTGGACCAGCCGGTCGCCGCGGTGGCGCACGCCGCCGACGCCGATGACGTCGCCTCCCTGGTACGGCATGCCGCCCAGGCCGGCCTGACCATCGCCACCCAGCCGAGCGGCCACGGCGCCTCCGGCAACACCGACGGCGTGATCCTCCTGCGCACCGCCGCGCTCGACCGGGTGGAGATCGACCCGGAGCGCCGCCTGGCCCGTGTGGGCGCCGGGGCGCGATGGGGCCAGGTGCAGGGGGCGGCGGGCGAGTACGGCCTGACCGGACTCGCGGGCAGCATGCCGCTGGTCAGCGTCACCGGCTACACGCTCGGCGGCGGCCTGAGCTGGTTCAGCAGGAAGTACGGCCTGGCCGCCGACGCCGTCCTGGCCTTCGACGTGGTGACCGCCGACGGCGCGCCCGCCCGGGTCACCGCCGAATCCGACCAGGACCTGTTCTGGGCGCTGCGCGGCGGCGGCGGGGACTTCGCGCTGGTCACGGCGGTCGAGTTCGCGCTCTACCCGGAGCGGGAGCTCTACGGCGGCAGCATGATGTGGCCGGACGACCGCGCGCCCGAGGTGTTCGCGGCCCTGCGCGAGGTCGTGACCTACGCGCCGGACGAGCTGTCGATCTGGCTGAACCGGGTGCAGTTCCCCTCCGCGCCGCCCATGGCCGGGATCAGCACCGCCTTCCTGGGCTCGGCGGAGGAGGGGCGGCGGCTTCTGCGCAGGTTCGAGGAGATCGGCGGGCTGCTGTCCGACAGCCGGGGGCCGCTGCAGACCGCGGAGCTGGGCGCGATCACCAACGAGCCGACGAACCCGTCGCCCGGCGTCTCCCGGGGTGAGCTGCTGACCGGGCTCGACGACGAGGCCGTGGCGGCCCTGCTCGCCGAGCCGATCGATCCGCTGATCAACGTCCAGGTGAGGCAGCTCGGCGGGGCGCTGGCCAAGGGTGGGGAAGGCGCGAGTGGCGGGGTGGCGGAGCCGTACCTGCTGTATCTGCTCGGTCTGGCGATCAACCCGCAGCTCTCCGCGGCGTCGCGGGACAAGCAGGAGCGGGTCGTGGCGGCGCTGGGCGAGCGGGTGTCGGGGCGCAAGCCGTTCACCTTCCTGGCGGCGGGGGAGAGCGCGGCCGCGGCGTTCTCCGCCGAGACGCTCGGGAAGCTGCGGGCGATCAAGCGGGCCCGCGACCCCGAGGGCGTCTTCCGCTCCAACTTCCCCGTGCTCGGCTAGGACGGGCACGGCTCCCGCGCGGGGGCGGGGCGCAGCGCGCCGGCCAGGGCGCCCATGAGGAGCACGGCCACGATGATCAGGGCGAAGGCCGCGGGATAGGACAGGACATCCGCGGCCCCGCCGATCACGGCGGGCGCGATCAGGCTGGACAGGTAGGTGATCGTGGTCACGCCCGCCACGCCCTCGCCGGGCGAGCTTCCGGTACGGCCGGCCGCCGCATAGGCCAGGGGCGCGCTGACCGCGACCCCGATCCCGATCAGCGCGAAGCCCGCGGCGCACACCCACGTCGTGCGACCGGCGACGACCAGGACCCCGCCCACGGCGGCGACGACCCCGCCTGCGCGGACGACGCCGACCGCGCCGAACCGGCCGACGATCCGGTCGCCGAGCAGCCGGGTTCCGGCCATGAACAGCATGAAGACCGTGTAGGTGGCGGCCGCCGCGGCGGGTGCGGCGGCGGCGACCTGGGTGACGTAGACGGCGGCCCAGTTGGCGGAGGCGCCTTCGGCGAAGGTGCCGCAGAAGCCGACCAGCCCGATCGCCGCGATGGCCCGCGTCGGCAGCGCGAACCTGCGCGGCGCCGGCTCGCCGGCCGCGGCGGGTTCGTCGGCCAGGAGCCCGCGCCCGGCGACCGCGCTCAGCCCGAGCAGCAGCACGGCGACCGCCGCCAGATGCAGCCGGGCGTCGATGCCCAGGTGGGCGGCGAGCACGCCGAGCCCGCCCGCGGCGAGGCTGCCGACGCTCCACAGGCCGTGCAGCCCGGCGATGATGGAGCGGCCGAGCCTGCGCTCCAGGACGACGGCGTGCGCGTTCATGACCACGTCGCTGGTGCCCGCGGCGGCGCCGAGCAGCAGGAACGCCCCGAACAACCACCCGGGCCCCGGCGCCAGGACAGGCGCCAGGACCAGCACGCACCACAGCGCGATGAGGATGCGCGTGGCCCGCCGCCCGCCGATCCGGTACGCCAGCCGGCCGGCCATCGGCATCCCGATGAAGGCGCCGATGGGCTGGCAGAGCAGCACCAGCCCGAGCATGCCGGGAGTGAGCGCGAAGTGGTCCTGCAGCCAGGGGATCCGCGTGGACAGGCTGCCCGCGACGGCTCCGTGGGTGGCGAACACGAGAGCGATGGCGCGATGGTTGGTCACAGACGAGAAATTAACAGTTAGCCTTCCTGATGAAAAGAGCACGTGGCTATCATGGGCCCGTGAAGACCGCGACCCCGGCCATGGCGCGCGCCATCAACGATCGGCTCGCCCTCGACCTGCTGCTCGAACGCGGCCCGCTGACCGCTCCACAACTGCGCGAGATCACCGGCCTGTCCCGGCCCACGGTCTCCGACCTGGTCGAACGGCTGCGCTCCGCCGGACTGATCGAGGTCACCGGCGAGTCGGGCGAGGACCGGCGCGGGCCGAACGCCCGGGTCTACGGGCTGGTGGCCGATCGCGCGCACGTCGCCGGGGTGGACATCCGCTGGACCGGCCTGCGCGTGACCGTGGCAGACCTGACCGGGCGCGAGGTCGGCACCGCCGTACGGGAGCCTTCCGAAGACCTCTACGAGGCGATCACCGGAGCGGTCGCGCAGGCCGCGGGCGGGCGGCGGCTGCAGGCGGTCGTGATCGGCTCGCCCGGCCTCGTCCACCCGGAGACCAGCGCGCTGACCAGCGACTACCGCGTGCGCGGCTGGCATCCCGGCCTGCTCGGCGAGCTACGGCGGAGCCTGGGCGTCCAGGTCGTCCTGGAGAACGAGACCAACCTGGCCGCCATCGCCGAGCACCGGCAGGGCGCGGCCCGCGGCGTCGCCGACTTCGTGCTCATGTGGCTGGACGACGGCGTCGGCGGCGCGATCGTCCTGGGCGGCAAGCTGCGCAGGGGCATGTCCGGCGGCGCCGGCGAGATCGGCACGCTCGACCTGGGCATGCACGATCCGACCCTCTGCCGTGCGGTCGAGGCCGCGCTGGAGGACGGCACGGGCCTGGCCGAGCGCATCGCGCGGGGCGTGTTCGCGGTCGTCGCCGTGCTCGACCCCGGGCTGGTCGTGCTCGGCGGACGCATCGGCCGGGAGGGCGGCGAGGAACTGGCCGCGCTGGTCGAGGAGCAGGTCGCGCTGCGCTCACCGGCGCCCACACGGGTGCGGCCGAGCACGGTCGAGGGCAACGCCGTCCTGCAGGGCGCCGTGCTGACCGCGCTGGACCTGGCCCGCGACGAGGTGTTCGGCTAGCGGAAGCCGAGCCTTTCGCCCAGCTCGCGCAGGCACTCCTCGTAGACCGGGGACAGGTCGGTGAAGGCGAAGTCGAGCTGGTGCAGGACCTCCATGCACAGCAGGCCGTACAGGCGGATCCAGCAGGACAGGAAGACGTGCGCGGCCGCGGGCGGCAGCGCGCCGCCGATGGCGGCCGAGTAGGCGCGTAGCTGCTCCTGCAGGGAGGGCGGCAGGTCGGCCAGGTCGGGCACGGGGAAGGGCCTGGTCTGCCACAACTCCGTGACCAGGCCGCTGAAGATCTGTTCGAAGTGATGGGCGGCCTGGTATCGGGGCGATTCCGGGAGCTTGTTGGGCGGGCTCGCCGGGCTGGCGAAGATCCAGCCGAACTCGGCCGGGTGCGTGATCGCCCACGTGCGCATGGCGCGGCACGTCTCCAGGATGCGCGTCTCCAAGGGCTCGCCCGAGTTCCGGTCGCGGGCGGCCTCCATCACCTCGGCCATCTCGCGGAAGAAGCCCGCGGTCACGGCGCCGACCAGCTCGTCGTGTCCGGAGTAGTAGTGGTAGAGCGCGGGGCCGCTCATCCCCACCTCCCTGGCGACGGCGTTGATCGTGACCGCGCCCGATCCCTGTTCGACCAGCAGCCGCCGCGCCGCCGCGTGAATCTCGGCCAGCGTCGCCTGCCGGAGTCTGTCCCGCCTTGTCGTTGCCACGTTGACATCCTAGAGTATCTATGTTTGCTTAATGGCTCTAAGGTAGCTTATCTCTATTAAGGAGGCGTGATGCGGAAATACTTCGCCCGCTACACGGTCGAGGCGACCGTCACCGACAACGAGCTGGTCACGCCCACGATGCGGCGGATCCGTCTGGTGGCGAGCGCGCCGATCGGCCTGCCGTACCGGGCGGGCCAGCACGTCAGGGTCCAGATCACCGACCCGCTGTCGGTGCCCGGACTCCTGCGGCCCGGTGAGACGCTGCGCACGTACACCATCTGGGAGCTCGACGGGCTCGCCATCGAACTGCGCGTGCACGACTATCCCGGAGACGGCATCGGCCTGGTCTGGGCCCGCGAGACCAAGCCCGGCTCGGCCGTCACGCTGTGGTGGCCGCAGGGCGACTTCTTCACCCGCGAGGCGCCGTTCCACGTGTTCGTCGGCGAGGAGACGGCGAGCGCCGCGTTCGGGCCGATGATCCGCGAGCTCGGGCCGGCGGCGCAGGTGTACGGCGTGCTGGAGAGCGAGAGCGCCGAGCACGACCTGCCGATGCCCGGCGAGCACCCGCTGCGGCGCGTGCACCGGCGCGGTGTCCCCGCCGTGTCCTCGACCGTGCTGCTGGCCGGGCTGGCCGAGCTGGAACTGCCCGGCAACACCGGTGCCGCCTACGTGGCGGGTGAGGCCAAGACCTGCCAGATGGTCCGCGACTTTCTGGTGCGCGAGCGGAACTGGGCGCGTACCTCGATCAAGGTCAAGCCTTTCTGGGCCCTCGGGAAGAAGGGGCTGCACTGAGTCAGATCAGCGCGCTCAGGCCGGTGTGGAGGTCGGTGCGCTCCCTGTCGGTGAGGATCTCGTACGGCTCGGCCGCCGCCACGTTGGTGGCGTGTTCGATCTCGGCGTGCAGAGGGCCGTCCCGCAGGTTCACCACCTCTTCGGCCGTGAGGCCCGCTGCCCGCCAGGCGGCGGCGTGGGCGTCGGCCCGGCTGTAGCGGAGGGCGGCCAGGCGGTTGAACAGCAGGAGGCCCGGAGCGGCGCCGGGGGGTTCGTAGGGCGGGGCCATCAGTTCCAGCGCGCTGCCCGGCTGCCTGGGGGCGGCGGCCAGCACGCGGGCCACCTGGGCGGCCAGGTGCGTCACGTCGGGCCAGATCCTGGCGGCGGTGGCCTCGTGGTGGGCGTACAGGGACCTGATGAACGTGGTGGTCCTGGAGGTCGGGTGGAGGGCGTCCGTCTCCTTCAGGGTGCCTTGGGCCAGGTGGAGGGCCACCTCTTCCGCCAGGTCCGCGGGCTTGGTGTAGCGGTAGATCGTGGACAGGCCGGCGCGGGTCAGGGGGCGGAGGGGGAGCGTGTAGCGCAGGTCGACCAGGAAGCCCGGGGTGAACGCCGGGTGCTCGAAGCCGGGGCGGGCGGCGGCGTGGAGGCTGACGTGGGCGGCGTTGATGACCGGTGCGATACGTGCGGCGAAGCGGGGAGAGTTCGGCATTACGGGGAGATTATGCGCCATCCGTAGCCGATCCGCAGGGGATCGGAATCGGTCTGGAGCAGGGTGAAACCGGTTCGACCGGGCTGGTGTTCAACCACCGCTCATCCCTCTCGCCCCAGGAGCCGTCGTGGTCCTCGCCAGTCCAGCCGTGCGCAGCCCCAGCCGCTGGCTGCCCCTGCCCGTCGTGCTGGTCGCGGTGTTCGTGACCACGCTCGACTTCTTCATCGCCAACGTCGCCATCCCCTCCATCCGCACCGACTTCGCCGCCGGTCCCGCCGCGACACAACTCGTGTTCGGCGGGTACGGCCTGGCCTACGCCGCCGGGCTGATCATCTCCGGCCGCCTCGGGGACCTCTACGGGGCGCGCAGGATCTTCATGGCCGGGCTCGCGCTGTTCACGCTGGCCTCCGTGGCCGCCGGTACGGCGCCGGGCATCCTGGTGCTGATCGTGGCCCGGGTGGTGCAGGGGAGCGCGGCCGCCCTCCTGGCACCGCAGGTCCTCACGCTGATCGGCGCCCTCTACCCCGGCGCCGACCGCGCCCGGGCCTTCGGCTGGTACGGCACCGCCACCGGCGTGGCCGGGGTCAGCGGGCAGGTGGTCGGCGGTCTGCTGATGGCGGCCGACCTCGGCGGGCTGGGCTGGCGCGCGGTCTTCCTCATCAACCTGCCCATCGGCGTCGCCGCCTTGCTGGTGGCCAGGATCGTCCTCCCCGAACTCCCGGCCTCCGCCCCGGCGGGCGCGGGGCGGACGCTGGACGTGCCGGGGGCGCTGCTGGTGGCGGGCGGGCTGGCGGCGATCGTGCTGCCGCTGGTGCAGGGGCCCGAGCTGGGCTGGCCGCTGTGGACCTGGTTGCTGCTCGCCCTTTCCGCACCGCTGCTCACGGCGTTCGTGGCCCGCCAGCGTACGCGTCCCGAACCCCTGCTGGACCTGCGCGTGTTCGGAGAGCAGGGCTTCGCGCGCGGGCTGGTGGCCGTGGCGCTGCTGTTCGGCGGTTCGGCGGGGTTGTCGTTCGTCCTGGCCGTGTATCTGCAGGACGGCCTGGGTCTCGGGCCGCTGTCCGCCGGAATGGTGTTCACCGCGCTCAACGCGGGCTTCTTCGTGGCCTCGCTACGCCGGGGCCGCCCGGTGGCCGGGGCGCTGGCCATCGTGGCCGGGCTGGTGCTGGTGCACGGGGCGGTCGGCGCGGGCGAGCCGTACCTGATCGCGGTGGCGCTCGGAGTGGTCGGGGCGGGGATGGGCCTGCTGATGTCCCCGCTGATCTCGACCGTCCTGGCGAGGGTGCGCGGGGAACGAGCCGGCGCCGCGGCCGGAGTGCTGGGCACCGCCCAGGAGACCGGCGGCGTCCTGGGCGGAACACTGACCGGCGCCGTCTTCCTGGCCGCCGCCGACCGGGGCTGGACGGCGGCGGCCCAGAGCGCACTGGTGCTGCTCGTGGTGTTCGCGGCGATCGTGGCCGTGCTGGTTTTCGCCAACAGGCAGTAGTTTCGCTCTGATGGCCCTGGGAGGTTCGGTGATCGCGGTGCTGGGGGAGTGCGTGGCGGACGCGTTCTCGGACGGGGCGGTCCGCGGGGAGCTGGCGCTCCGGGTGCTGCCGGGGGGCGGTCCGGCCAACACGGCTGTGGCGCTGGGCAGGCTCGGGACGCCCACGCGGTTCCTGGGGCGGATTTCCGGTGACGTGTTCGGGCGGCTGTTCAGGGAGCGGCTGGCCGGGGCCGGGGTCGATGTTTCCGGCGTGGTGGACGCCGCCGAGCCGAGCACGCTGGCCGTCGCCGCGCTCGATGCGGCCGGGCGGGCCGTCTACTCGTTCCATGCCGACGGGGCGGCGGACTTTCAGTGGAGCCGGGCCGAGCTCGGGCTCGATCGGCTCGGCGGAGCATCGTGTCTGCACACGGGGTCGCTGGCGCTGGTCAAGGAGCCTGGGGCCGAGGAGGTGGCCCATTTCGTGGCGGCCGCGGCGCCGTACGCGACGATCTCCGTCGATCCCAACGTACGGCCCGGCCTCGCCGGGCGAGAGGCGTACCTGAAGCGTCTGCCCGGCGGCGCCGACATCCTGCGGCTCAGCGAGGAGGACCTGGCCTTCCTGCTGCCGGAAACCTCCCAGGAGGCCGCCTGCGACCGATGGCATGAGCAGGGCGTCCGCCTGGTCGTGGTGACCCGGGGCGCCGCCGGGGCGATGGTGTCGCTGGACGGCGAACGGGTCGTGGTGCCCGGGGTGCCGGTCGAGGTGGTGGACACGGTGGGCGCGGGGGACGCGTTCACCGCCGGGCTTCTGCACCGCCTGCACGGACATCTCGGCGGCCGCCTGGACCGGCTCGACCTGGAGAGCGCCCGCGCGGCCGCCGCGTTCGCCGCCGAGGTGGCCGCGCTGACCTGCACGGTCGCGGGCGCCGATCTCCCCTGGCCCGGCCGGACGCGGGCGGAGGACTGAAGGAAGCGGCCGGCCGGAACCCGGCCGGCCGCTTCCACGCGGAACTCAGGTCAGAAGGCCCGCGACAGCCACCCCGGTCTCCGGATACGCCGCCAGCAGCGCACCGATCTCGGCGTTCAGGTCGGCGACCGGCTCACACCCCAGCAGCTCCCCGACCGCCGCCCCGGTCGCCGGATGCGCGGCGAGCAACTCGCTGACCGGCCCGGAAACCGCCACGGCTCTGCGCGAAGAAGGCTTGGCCAGCCACGGTGGCGTGAACGAGTCCACCTCGCCCAGCCGGGCGGGGAACGTCCGCTCGGCCTCACGGACCAGCACCGGCACCAGCTCGGGCGCCTGCTCCCGCAGGGCGGTGATCAGCTTGGGCAGCCAGGGCAGCAGCACGTCGTCGGGCAACTGCCCGAACGCCCTGGACAACACCTCCACCACGAACGGAGCCAGCGCGGGCGCCGACTCCAGCGCCTGCACGAACCCGCTCACGTACTGCGGCACCGACGGCACCACCAGCGGGCTGCCGAGCAGCCCACCGACCAGCTCCCGCAGCTCCGCCATGCTGAGCAGCCCGAGCTGGTAGCGCGCCGTCCACAGCAGCGCCACCTTCGCCGGCACCGTCGGGTGCGACTGCTGTACGGCCAGCTCAAGCTGAGCCCGGTCGCAGCCCAGCGACAACGCCAGGCTCTCCATCGTGAACAGGAACCCGAGCATCGCGCCCACCTGGCGCACCCCGGCCTCCTCCTCGACGAAGGCGGTGGGCAGCAACGTGCAGTAGTGCGCGTACCCGGTGGTCACGAACGCCTTGGCCCACTCCGGCAGCTCCGGCTCCGTGGCCCGGTAGTGGGCCAGCAGGCGGCGGATGCGCCGGAGCACGTCGGGGGCGTCGTCGACGGTGCGCTCGCCGGACAGCAACTGGATGGCGCGGGCCCCGAGCTCGTCGGTGAACCGCCTGCTGCCCAGGTAAAGGATGGAGTCCTCGACCGCGTCCAGCGCCACCGATGCGGTCGCCTTCGGGTCCCAGACCGCGCGCCGTAGCCGCTGCTCAAGGACCTGTTCGATGGTGACGCCCTCGTAGCCCAGCTCGATGATCGAGCGCTGGTTGCGGCCGATCGACAGGTCCCAGCTCTCCTGGTGGGAGCGCTCGCCGAGCCGGCGCGAGCCCATGATGGGCCGGACGGCGTCGTCGGGCAGCAGCCTGCGCAGGATCCACAGCAGGTGGGAGCAGGGTTCGAGCTCGGGGTGGGCGTCGAGGTCGATCAGGGCCCGCTGGATGGTCCGCTTCTCCAGGTCGAGCCCGAGCGGCTTGAGCCGGTCGAGCACGTCCCTGGCCAGGGGCGGCAGCGAGTCGTAGCCGACCTGACCGACCTTGTCGCCGCCCAGCATGATCTCGACCAGCCGCCGTACGTCCCTGCGGCCGGGTACGACGTCCTTCTCGATGCAGGTGACCGCGGCGTCCTGGAAGTCGTACGGCGTGGGCCGCTTCCTGTTGCGCATGCCCGCGAGCAGGATCGACGTCTCGAACACCGCGATGGCGTCGGCGGTGCTGGCCAGGTAGCCGTTGCGCCTGGCCAGCCGGACGATCTCGACGCACCACCCGAGCAGTTCCGCCTCGTCGAAGCCGTCGAGGACGGGCGGCTGGGTGAGAAAGGCGTGCAGCCCTTGCGACTCGACCGGGGCGGGCGTCTTACCCTTGCGCTTGGAGCCGAGCTGGTACGAGGCCAGGCCGTGCCGTTTGAGCGACTTGTCCCAGGTCGCGGCCGCGATCGAGACCGAGCCCGGCGCGAGGCCGAACTGGTTCTCGATGGCCGAGTGGCTGGAGGGGATGAGCCCGTAGAGCCAGCTCGTCTCGGTGCGCGGGCTGATGTCGAGGGTTTCGTCCATGACCGGGCTGGCGGCGTGGAAGGCGCCGCACACGTACAGGCAGTCGGCGGGGTCGGCGCCGGTCGCGGCCAGGTGCTCGCGCATCCTGGTCCACATGTAGCGCTCGCGGTCCTCGTCCACCTCGTTGCCGCCGGGCTTGATGCGGCGGAACAGGCTGCCGATGAGCACCATGACCTGGCGGTAGGTCTCGTAGTCCGCGCCGGACAGCGGCTGCTCGACGTACTGGTCCCACCACTCCGACCAGTGGCGCACCTTGCCGTGGTGGAGCAGGTGCTCCTCCAGGGCGGCGAAGCCGGGCCGCAGGTCGCCGATCTCGATGCCGACGTCGGCCGACTCCGCCCGCGGCTCCCACTGGAACACGTGGTCGACCGACCGGTCCACCAGGACGATCTCCACGCCGGGGGTGTCCAGGGCGTAGGCGATGGCCTGGTACTCCGCGGACGACTCGGTGATGGGCGCGACCACGCTCAGCGGCGCCCACTCCTTCGGGAAGCCGTCGATGTCGGTGGCGAAGGCCTGCAGCGCGACCGGGAGCTTGCAGTTGTGCAGTTCGTCCAGGACGGGTCGCAGGTCCTCGCACAACTCCAGGTAGATGACCTTGGGCTGTTTCTCCCGCAGCCGCCGGACCATCGCCAGCCCGGAGGCCGGCGAGTGGTGGCAGACCGGGAAGATCTCCACGTCGGTCCGCAGCGCCTGCTCGACGTCGTCGATCAGACCGGCGCCGAACGTCTCCGCGGCGCTCGCGAGCTGCTCGCGCAGGGGGTCGAAGGGGCTCATGACAGGGTGGAGATCGCCTCACGGCCGCCGTCGAGGAATTCCTTCCACGGCCCGCCCTCGTCCTTCTTGCTGCGCGGCTCGATGACGCCGTGCAGGTACTTGTTGAGGATCGCCAGATCCTCCGGGCTGCGCCGGGCCAGCGAGCCGACCAGCGAACTGGCCAGGGTCGCCGCCTTCAGCGTGTTGTCGCCGAAGAACTGGCTGTGCAGGATGGCGTCCTCCAGCACACCGATCTGCTCGGCGGTGGACAGCGCCGACTCCAGCTTCTCGTCGTCGCTGGTGGCCGAGGCCGCGGCGGCGCGCAGGTCGGCGAAGCTCTGCAGCAGGATGTCCAGCAGCGTCGGCGGCAGCTCCAGCTCGATCTGGTGCCTGCGCAGCAGCTCCTCGGTACGGAAGCGGACGATCTCCGCCTCGCTCTTCTTGTTCGTCACCACGGGGATGCGCACGAAGTTGAACCGGCGCTTCAGGGCCGAGGACAGGTCGTTGACGCCCCGGTCACGGCTGTTGGCGGTGGCGATGATGGAGAAGCCGGGCTGGGCGAAGACGATGTTGTCGTCGTCGGGCAGCTCGGGGATGGAGACGTACTTCTCCGACAGGATCGAGATCAGCGCGTCCTGCACGTCGCTGGTGGAGCGGGTCAGCTCCTCGAAGCGGCCGATCACGCCGCGTTCCATTGCGGTCATGATGGGCGAGGGGATCATCGACTCCTTGGACTGGCCCTTGGCGATGACCATGGAGACTTTCCAGGAGTACTTGATGTGGTCTTCCGTGGTGCCGGCCGTACCCTGGACGACCAGGGTGGAGTTGCGCGAGATCGCCGCGGCCAGGAGCTCGGCCAGCCAGCTCTTGCCCGTGCCGGGGTCGCCGATGAGCAGCAGGCCGCGGTCGGAGGCGAGCGTGACGATGCTGCGCTCGACGAAGCTGCGGTCGCCGAACCACTTCTGCGGGATCTCGCGGTCGAGGCCGTCGGCGCGGTCGGAGCCGAGCACGAAGATGCGCACCATGCGCGGGCTGAGCCGCCAGGAGAACGGCTTCGGGGAGGTGTCGATCGACTCGAGGTAGTCGAGCTCTTCGGCGAACTTGATCTCTGCGGGGGCACGCAGCAACGGAGGCTCCTAGGTGTTCAGGAAAGTCTTGAGCTCGTTGACGAGCTTGCGGATGTGTCCGGAGATGACCGGTGTGCCGAGGGCTTTGAGCTTCTGGCGGTACCACGGGTCCACGCTGGCGTGGCCCGAGCTGTTCACCGAGCCCACCGGGATGAACTTGACTCCCGACTTGTGCAGCGCCTCGAAGTCCGTGATCAGCGACCGGTTGTCGTAGAAGTCGGAGATCCACACCATGACGGTGTTGCGCGGATCGGTGATCTTCGGGCGGGCCAGCGCCATCGCGACCGTGCCGTTGGTGCCGCCGCCGAGCGTGGTGCGCAGCAGCACCTCGAACGGGTCGTTCACCCACGGGGTCAGATCGAGCGCCCGGGTGTCGTACGCGACCAGGTGCACGTCCACCTTCGGCAGCCCGGAGAAGATCGAGGCCAGGATCGTGCAGTTGACCATCGCGTCGACCATCGAGCCGGACTGGTCGACGACCACGATCATCTTGGCCGGGGTGGTGCGCTTGGCGGTCTGCTTGTAGAAGAGCTTGTCGACGTAGAGCCGCTCGTCCTCGGGGCTCCAGTTGGTGAGGTTCTTCCAGATCGTGCGCTCAAGGTCGAGGTTGCGGTAGACGCGCTTCGGCGGTACCGACCGGTCGATCGTGCCCGCGCTGGTCTTCTCCACCTGCGTACGCAGCACCTGGGCGACCTCGTCGACGAACCGGCGGATCAGCGCCTTGGCGTTGGCCAGCGCCACGCCGGAAAGGTTCGCCTTGTCGCGCAGCAGTTGTTCGATCAGCGACATGCTGGGCGTGAGCTGCTTGGCGAGCTGCGGGTCGGCCAGCACCTCGCGCAGGTGCATGCGCTTGACCAGGTCGGCCTCGACCTTGCCCAGCTCGCCCGCGGCCTCGCCGCCGAACGCCTCCTGCAGCCATCCGGCGTCCTGCTTCCACCCGGCCAGCTGGGTGGCGCTGACCGTGCCGTTGCCGGTGGCGAACGTGTTGAGCAGCAGCTTCGACACCAGCGCCGCGTTGGTCACCTCGTCGCCGTCCAGCTTGCGCAGCCTGTCGGCCAGCTCGGGATGACGCTGCACCAGGTTGTCGATGGACACGCCCGGGTCGAGCAACGCGGGCGGCAGCCCGAGGTCGTCGACGATGGCGACGCTGGCCTTCTCCAGGGAAGGCTGCTCCTCGCCCTCGAACACGCGCGCCAGCAGGCGCCAGTAAAGGATCTGACGTCGGGTTTCCGTCATTTGCGCAGCAACCGTCCCGCTCGCTCCTTGAGCACCGAGACGGGATCGCCGGCCTTGGCGCCGCTCTTGAGCACCTTCTGGTCGGTGGGCCCCTGCGCCCAGTCGCCGTTGTGCGCGGCCACCGCCTCTTTCTTCACACTCGCCTGTACGGCCAGCGGTTGCAGGCGCCATCCCCCGCCGTCCCAGCGCATCAGCCCGATGCACGCGGTGGAGGCCTTGAGCAACTGGGGCGTCAGCGGCCCCGACTGCGGCAGCCGGTCGAGGTCGAAGGGCAGCTCGGCGCCGTCGAGCCGGATCACGGCCCCGTCGCTCTTGTAGCCCTCGACGAACACCGGCTCGGCGACGCGGACCGGGTGGCGGTCCAGCGGCGGCACCGCCGGCGCGCTCGCCCCGCCGAGCTGGACCCGGGCGGTGGCGAACGGGTCGCTGTAGGCGCCCACCCCGGCCTTGGCCTCCTGCCAGAGCAGGTCGCCGCCGGGCAGCAGCGTCATGCCGGTGATCTCCAGGCTGAGGTGCTTGGCCAGCGCGCCGGTCAGCACGGGGTAGTCCTGGAACAGCTGCCACACGAACGGCCCGGCGATCGTGTCGACCTTGGCCGCGGACACGCTGGTGCGCACCAGGCGGCCGTGCGGCTCCAGGATCGCGTGGAGCTGGATCTGCACGGCCGTACCGTGCTCATGGATGTCGACGCCGAGTGGCAGCAGCCGGCCGGAGACCTCCTCGGCGCCCTCCACCGCGCCCGTCTGGGTGAGCAGCAGGGCGCGCGCCCACAGGTCGGCCCAGCGGCGCACGGGCAGGTGTTCCATCGCGCCGACCGGGGAGGAGGCGCGCAGCTCGGCGGCGAGGCCGTCGAGCAGGACGCCCGCCCGGCGCAGCCGCGGCTCGGCCAGCATGCCCTGGATCGCCTGGTCGGCGGAGGAGGCGAGTTCGTGGTCGACGCCGCGCCAGCCGGTGATGGCCAGCTCGGCCAGCCAGGAGCGGCAGGCGCTGGTGAGCGGGTCGGCGGCCGGGGGCTGGGCGCCGTTCCAGGGGGCGCGGGTACGGCCGAGCGCGGTGTCGAGCCGGGCGAGCAGCGCGTCGTGCACCGCGCCGAGCAGCGTCGTGCGCGCTCCGGCCAGCGCCGTCAGGTGCTCCTCCGCGATCGAGCCCGCGGTGAGCTTCCCGGCGGCGTCCGCGGCCAGGGGGCCGAGGGGGGTGGCGGCGACGGCGGCGGCGAGCGCGGTCAGCGCCTCCGCGCGCTCCTCGCCCAGCCGGGCGAAGCCGTTGGCCAGCGCGTCGTCGAAGCCGGCCACCAGGCCGAGCGCCTCGTCGAGTCCGGGCTGCGGGCCTTCGCGCAGGGCCGCGAGCTGCGTGGCGAGCATCAGCTCACCGCCCCGAGCGAGGGGAACCAGTGCATCTCGGCGACCGGTTCGCTGGTGGCGGGCAGTTCGAGGTAGGCCAGGTGCCGCAGGAAGCGGCTGAAGACCACGGCGGCGGGGATGGACTCGTGCCCGCCGTCCAGGTTGCGCACCAGGTCGCCCGCGCGCTCGCCCTCGACGCGCAGGTAGCGGGCCACCTGGTCGAGGCCGTACTGCAGGACGGCCTCGTCGACCAGCGAGTGCAGGTGCTTGCACGGCGCGCCGCGCAGCCCGCCGCAGGGCCGGTTGTTGTTGGTGCTGCAGTTGTAGCCGTGGGTTCCGGCGGTGATCGAGGAGACGTACACCCGCTCGATGTCGGAACCGCTGGACACCACACCTTGCAGCCGGCCCTCCGCCATCTCGACGAAGGGCACTTTAGCCAGCTTGCGCGGCTGGAGCGGTGAGACCACCCGCAACGCGCTGAGCTGCTCCCACGCGGGTCTGTCCGCGTTCAAAGGACGACCTCCAAGATTGGTATCGGTCGATCAGTGAACGGGAATTTACCCGACCAGTCCGACAATTTCCGATCAACGAAAACGTTCGGCCGGCAGCGCTCGGCGCAGGAAGCCGAGCTGGTGCGCGAGGAGGAACTCGGCCGTCGGCCGGTGCCCCGCGCGGGTCAGCGGCAGCACCTCGTGCGGGCGCCCGGCCTCCAGCAGCGCGGCCGACAGGCGCAGCGTGTGCGCGGCCACCACGTTGTCGTCGGCCAGCCCGTGGATCAGCAGCAGCGGCCTGGTCAGCCGCTCGGCCTCCAGCAGCGGCGAGCACCGGTCGTAGGCCTCCGGGTGCTCGTCCAGCTGGCCGAGGTGACGCTCGCGCCAGTGGGTGTCGTACATGCGCTGGTCGGTGACGGGCGCGCCGGCGATCGCCGCGTGGAAGACGTCCGGCCGGCGCAGCACCGCGACCAGCGACAGGAAGCCGCCGAACGACCAGCCGCGGATCGCCACCCGGCTCAGGTCGAGCGCCGGCTCCAGCTTCGCCGCCTCGTGCAGGCCCTCGACCTGGTCGTCGAGCACCGGCTGGGCGATGTCGAGATGGATCGCGCGCTCCCAGGCGGGGCCGCGGCCCGGCGTGCCCCTGCCGTCCACCGCGAGCACCGCGTAGCCCTGCTCGGCGAACCACTGCGAGACGTAGCTGGCCCAGAACGGCTCGGCGGTCACCTTACGCATGGCCGGCCCGCCGTACGGGTCCACCAGGACCGGCAGCGGCCTGTCCTCCTCCCGGTGCCACGACGGCAGGAACAGCGCCGCCCGCAGCTCGCGCGGGCCCAGCCTGAGCAGGCGCATCCTGAGGTCGAGCACCGGCTTCTCGGCGTGGGAGACGATCTCCTCGCCGCTCGGGCGGATCCTGGCGCCGATCACCGTCGTGCCTCCGCGCGCGGTGTCGTCGAGTCCGGCCCGGCCGAGCTTCTCCAGGCCGGCGTCCGGGTGGTAGGACCACAGCTGGGTCTCGGTGGGCTCGTCGGTGGCGGTGAACAGCACGCTCTCGCCGTCCACCGACCGCACCTCGAGCAGGTTCAGGCCGGGCGGGGTGACGGGCCGCCCGCCGTACAGGAGGGTGCGGGTGTCGTCGCGGTCGTCGCTCGTGAGCCACACCCCCTTCCCGGTACGGCGCGGCAGCCCCGGCACCAGCGTCACCCAGGCGGCGTCACGCCGCTCGTCCAGGAGTTCCGTCCGCCCGGTGGCGGGATCGACGGCGAGAAGCCGGACCCGGCGCTGGTCGCGGCTCTGCACGCCGGCGTAGGGCCCGTGGGTGTCCCAGCCCGCGGCGGTCAGGTACTCGTCGTCGGCCTCGACCCGGATCCTCGTCCCGTCGAGATCGACGATCCACAACGTCACGTCGGCGTTGGCGGTCCCCACGGCCGGATACGGGAAGGAGCGCGACGGCCGCGACGGATCGGACGGATCGGCGAGATGCCAGCGCTGGACGGGCGCGGTGTCCACCCGCGCCACCAGCAACCGCTGCCCGTCGGGCGCCCACCAGAAGCCTTCGCGCCGCCCGATCGAATCGGGCGCGACGTACTCGGGCAGCCCCCACGTCACCTCCGGCCCGTCGGGCTCGGCCACGGCCCGGTCGCCGTCGCCGTCCACGCCGATGACCCGGAGCGCGCCCGCGCTGACGTAGGCGATGCGCTCGCCTGTGGGGTCGGGGCGGGGGGCGCGCACCGGCTCGGCCGTGGGCAGCGCTCCGCCGGCCGTGCACAGCTGCCCGTCGCGCTCGAAGGCCAGGACCCGGCCGTCGTCGTCGGCCGCGTACGCGGTGATGCCGGGCCCCGCGACCAGGCGTTCCTCACCCTGGGCATGAGCCCACAAGCTGCTGTCACGCAGGAAGAAAACGGTACGCCCGTCGGCGGAGACGGTGAAGGAGGACGGCCGGCCGAGCGTGAACCGCTCGGTGCGCGCGAGCTGGCTGAGAAAGGTCATGAACGCAGCATGGCCGCCCCCGTGATCACGGGAAGCGGCCCTCTCCATCTTCATTCTACCAGGCTCGTGTCTCCCAGCGACTCCAGCAAGGTGCGCAGCAGCCCGGCCAGCTGATCGCGCTCGGCGGGACCGAGGGCGGCCAGCAGGCGTTCCTCGTTGTCCACGTGCGCCCCGACGAGCCGGTCGACCAGCTCCAGCCCCTGCGGCGTGAGCCGGATCCGCACCGATCTGCGGTCGCCGCTGGCCCTGACGCGTTCGACGAGGTCCTTGGCCTCCATGCGGTCGATCCGGTTGGTGATGGCGCCCGAGGTGACCATGGCCGCCTTGAGCAGTTCCCCCGCGCTCAGCTCGTACGGCGCGCCGGACCTGCGCAGCGTGGCCAGCACGTCGAACTCCCATCGCTCCAGCCCGTGCTCCTGGAAGAACGTCTTGAGCTCGCCCCCGAACAGCAGGCTGAGCCGGGAGACCCGGCCGATGATCCCCATCGGGGAGGGGTCGATGTCGGGGCGTTCCCTCTTCCACTGGGCCAGCAGCATGTCCACCGCGTCGCTCATGGCGAAACCTCTTAACGTTCACAGATTTAGCGTTAACAGACTTGACGTTCACACAATAAAGTGGTGATATCTCAACGTTAAGATTATCAATGAGAGGTGATCGGCGTGTCCATCGTCACGCGAGAAGAGGTCTCACTGAAGGAATGGCTGGCCGTGGCGGCCGTGGCCGTGGGCACGTTCGCCATGGTCACCGTGGAGCAGTTGCCCGTCGGCCTGCTCACCGCCATCGGCGGCTCCTTGGACATCTCCGAGGGCGCCGCCGGGCTCATGGTGACCGTGCCCGGCCTGGTCGCCTCCGCCACCGCGCCCCTGCTGCCCGTGGCGATCGGGCGGCTGGACCGGCGTACCGTGCTGATCGGGTTGCTCAGCCTGATGGTGGTGGCCAACGCGGTCTCCGTGGTCGCGCCCAACTTCGGCGTCATGCTGGCCTCCCGGTTCCTGGTCGGCATCGGGATCGGCGGGTTCTGGGCGCTCGCGGCGGGCATCGCCGTACGGCTGGTGCCGGAACGTCACGTCGCGCGGGCCACCTCGCTGGCCTTCGGCGGTGCGACCGCGGCGAACGTGCTCGGCGTCCCGGCCGGGACGCTCATCGGCGGGCTCACCGACTGGCGGGTCGCCTTCGCCGCCGTCGGCGTGCTGGCCCTGCTGGTGGTCGGCGCGCTGCTGTGGCTGCTGCCGAGGATTCCCGCCACCGCCCCCGTCCGCCTGCGCGAACTGCCGCGCCAGTTCCGCAATCCGGTCGTCCGCGCCGCCGTCATCTCCACGTTCCTCGTGGTCAGCGGCCAGTACGCGGCCTTCACCTTCATCAGCCCGATCCTGCAGAACGTCTCCGGCGTGCCCGCCGACCTGATCGGCCCGGTCCTGCTCGGCTTCGGCGTCGCCGGAGTCGTCGGCACCTTCGTCGGCTCGTCCTGGGACGTCAGGCGCCGGGTCGTCACGCTGAGCGCGACCCTGGCCGTGATCATGGTGATCTTCCCGCTGGCCGGCACCACGCCGGTGACCGGTTCGATCCTGCTGCTGATCTGGGGCCTGGCCTACGGCGGCGCCCCCGTGGCCGTGCAGACCTGGATCCTGAAGGGCGCCGGAGCCTCGGCCGAGGCGGCGACCGCGCTGAACACCACCGTCTTCAACCTGGCCATCGCCTTCGGCGCCGCGTTCGGCGGGATCGTGGCCGACAACCTGGCCATCACCGGCGCCCTCTGGTTCGGCGCCCTCCTGATGGGACTCACCGCATTGGCGGCTGTTACTGTGAGCGCGCGACGCGGGGTGCCCGACAAGGGCTGAGATCCAAACCCGTCGAACCTGATCTAGTTCGGACTAGCGAAGGGACTGTCGTGTTCACCGACGACGCCTGGACCCAAACCGCCGGCCTGCTGCGGGCCATCCACGAGCATCCGTTCAACACCGCCCTGGGCGACGGCACGCTCTCCCGCGAGCGCTTCGCCTTCTACATCGTCCAGGACGCCCGCTACCTGGAGGCGTTCGCCAAGGCCCTGGCCACCGCGGCCGTCAGGGCGGCGGACCCGGACGAGATGGCCTTCTGGTCGCAGGCCGCCCACGACGCCATCGCCGCCGAGCGCACCCTCCACGAGGGCTACATCGAGCAGTACGGCCTGACGGCCGCCGACCTGACCGGCGTGCCCACCTCGCCCACGGCCCTCGGCTACTCCTCCTGGCTGCAGGCCACCGCGCTGTCGGCGCCGTACCCGGTGCTGGCGGCGGCGGTGCTGCCCTGCTTCTGGATCTACGAGGACGTCGGCACCGCGCTGGTGGGCCGCAGCTCCGAGACCCATCCGTACCGCGCCTGGATCGCCACCTACGCCGACCCCGAGTACGCCGCGTCGGTCACGCGGGCCAAGCAGATCACCGACCGCCTCGCCGCCGAGGCCGACCCGGCGCTCCTGGAGGAGATGCGGGCCGCCTTCGTGAAGGCGGCGGAGTTCGAGTGGATGTTCTGGGACAGCGCCTGGCAACTGGAGTCCTGGCCTACCGCGAAGTGGCTTTAGCCGCCCGGATCAGCAGCACCACGACGGCGACCGAGCCGGCGGTGGTGAGCACGAGCTTGGCCCAGCTGACGGTCGTCGCCCAGGCGGGCATGGCGCCCAGGGCCGCGGCGACCAGCGTGTGCGTGTCCACGCCGGGCAGCACCGGCTCCAGGAAGCGGGCCGTGAACACCTGGCCGGGAATGATGACGACGCCGAGCACGAGCAGGATCGGCTGGAAGATCCAGGAGAGGATCCGGCCGATCCGCCTGCCGGTCAGGTTGAGCAGCGCCAGGACCACCAGGATGACGATGATCACGATCGCCAGGCCCTCGCTGCCGGCGAAGCTGATGCCGTTCCCGGTCAGCAGTTCCAGGGGCTGGTTCTGGCGGGCCATCTCGGCCTCGGCGGCCCGCTGGGCGGCGGCGCCGTAGAAGGTCACGGAGTAGATCCCCAGCAGGAACGGGACCACGGTCAGTAGCTGGATCACCGCTGCGGCGATGCGGGCGTTCATGGATGTCTCCTCGTTTTTGAACTTAGTAAAACTGTAGGACGTAGTTGAACTAAGTGCAATACGATGGCGGCATGTCGCTGACCAAGGAGCAGATCGTCCTGGCCGCCGTCGAGGTCCTGGACGCCGAGGGCGTGGCCGGCCTGAACATGCGGCGGCTCGGCGCCCAGCTCGACTCGGCCGCGACCGCCATGTACTACCACGTCAAGAGCAAGGACCGGCTCGTCGAGCTGGCCGCCGACCACGTCTTCGGCGAGATCCGGCTGCCCGACTCAGCCGCCATGGGCTGGCGCGAGGCCGCCGCCGAACTCGCCCGCGGCGCCCACGAGATGATCGTCCGCCACTTCTGGCTGATCCCGGCCATGAGCACCCATGTCATCTACGGCCCCAACAAGGCCCGCTACGACGAGCACTGCCTGGCCGTCCACGAGACGGCCGGCTTCGGCGCCGCCGACGCCGACCGGGTCGCCGCGTCGATCCTGATGTTCGTGATCGGCGCCGCGCAGGGGGAGGCGGCCGAGTCCGCCCTGCGCGCGAAGGTACGCCGCGCGGGCGCCGACGAGGAGAAGCGGATGGACGAGGCGATGGCGGAGATGGTCGAGACCGCCCAGCGCTTCCCCCGCCTGCGGGCCCGCCTGGAGCCGGACTACCCCACCGGCGGCGACGCCTTCGAGTTCGGCCTCTCGTCGCTGCTCGACGGCCTCTTCGCCCGCCTGGCTTGACCTCAACCATGCTGGAGGTTGAAGGGTAGGGGGCATGAGAGCCATTCATGTGCGCGAGTTCGGCGGCCCTGAAGTCCTGACGCCCGTCGAGGTGCCCGACCCGGTCCCCGGCGCGGGCGAGCTGGTCGTCGACCTGGCCGTCGCCGACGTCATCTATCTGGACACCCTGCTGCGCGCCGGTTGGGGCGCTGACTACTTCCCCCGCGACCTTCCCTACGTGCCCGGCGGCGGCGGAGCGGGCGTGGTGTCGGCCGTGGGCGCGGGCGTCGACCCGTCCTGGGTCGGGCGGCGGGTGGTGGCCAGGTCGTCCACCGGCTACGCCGAGCGGATCGTCGCCGCCGCCGGCGAGGTGGTCGAGATCCCGGACGGGCTGGGATTCCGGGAGGCGGCGGCCGTACTGCATGACGGGGTGACGGCGCTGCTGCTCGCCCGCGACGGGGCGATCGTTAAGGGGGAGTGGGTTCTGGTCACCGCCGCGGCGGGCGGGGCCGGGTCGCTCCTGGTGCAGCTCGCCCGCGACGCCGGTGCCCGGGTGGCCGCGGCCGCGCGGGGCGAGAAGAAGCTGGACCTGGCCCGCGAACTGGGCGCCGAGGTCGTCGTGGACTACTCGGCCGAGGACTGGCGGCAGCGCGTACGCGCGGCCACCGGCGGCGTCGACCTCGTCTTCGACGGCGTGGGCGGGGCGCTCGGGCTCGCGGCGTTCGAGACGGCGGCCGAGGGCGGGCGCTTCATCACGTACGGCACCTCCGGCGGGGAGTTCACCACCATCGACCCGGACCTCGCCGAACGGCGCCGGGTACGCGTCCACAACGCGCTGGAGGCGGGCCCGCCCGAGCAGGACGAGGTCCGCGACGTGCTGGCCCAGGCGCTCGACCTCGCCGCGAAGGGCGTCATCACGCCACGCATCGGCGCCACCTTCCCGCTGGAGCGCGCCGCCGACGCCCACGCCTCCCTCGCCGAACGCGCCACGGTCGGCAAGTCGCTGCTGCTCGTCACCTGACGTCCGGCCTGTGCCATGCGCCGTTCCACCCCCATGGAACGGCGATGTCACGCCCCACGGGATGAGCGCGCCGCCAACGGAGTGCGGCGCACCACCCCGAGGAGAACCCTTGGTCACCACCATGAGCCGCCGGTTCGTCGCCGCGATCAGCGTCCTGACGGCCACGATCGCCACGCTGATGTTGTTCGTCGCGCCCCCGGCCAACGCCCAGTCCTGCAGGACCGACAAGAACGCCGTCATCTGCCTGGGCATCACCAAGGCCGGACCCGGCATCTACGACGTGCACATCGGCATCGACGTCACCATGAGCCAGAGCGACGCCCAGGCCATCATCGACGCGCCGGGCGAGCCGTTCTCGGCCAAGACGTTCGGCGAGGACCCCGCCTTCGACAACGCCCTCTTCGCCGTCCCCGTCAGCTGGGTCTCCGCCTGGTCCGGCGGCCTCAGCGCCGAGTTCGACATCCGCGTCGGCGGCAGCCGCCTCGACGAGGACAATTCGTGGACCGACAACAAGGACGACGTGTACGCGAAGGTCTGGCTGGTCGACGCCAGGATCAACAGGACCCACGAGTACCGCTCGGTCACCCTGCACGAGCACTACGAGCGATAACAGCCCCACCCGGTGAGCCCCGAGGCACCCGCCCCGTGGCTCACCGCCGCTCCGGGAACACGATCACCAGCAGATGCCCCACCCCGTCGTCGTGCGCGATCCGGTAGTGCGTCCGCACCCGGTAGCGTCCGGGCCCGGCGATCGCCAGGTTCGGCAGCCCCGACGGCCCCGCCAAGGGATCGTGCACCACGATCGCGCCGTCCGGGCTCACGTACGCCACCTCCTTGACCCGCTCCCACCCACGCGACTCCCGCGGGGGAGCCTGGCGATACGCCTCGGTGGTGACGCAGACCGGATAGTCCGCGGCCACCTCGAACGCCAGGCCCTCATCCGCGGATTCCTCGAACACCGCGAGCCCGGCTTCCGACAGGATCCACTGCCGGCCCGCGACCACCGGCTTGACCTTCGGCCGGTGCCTGCCCCGGTCGCAGGCCCGCCGGCTGTCGGCCTCCCACCGATCGAAGTCCTGCTCTTCCGCAGCCGCCCTCGGGCGCACCGGCGTCCGCTCACCGGTGTGCCCGGGCCCCTGGTCGGCCGTGGGGAGCAGGGTCAGCAGCGCCACCACGACCAGGACCGTCACCCGCCGGACGTTCAGGAGCCTCCGACCGGGAGCGCGCACCGCCGCGATCATGCACAACGCCGCCAGCGGCGGAAGCAGGTCGAGGCGAGTGAACGCCGACCAGCCCCACGTGTCCAGACATCCTGGGCTCAAGAACAGATCCACGAGGAAGCCGAACTGCTCAAGGCCGAAGAAGAGCAGCAGCAACGCCGCCAGCCACCGCACGATCTGCCGGGCGATCCACGGTTCCCACAGCCAGCACGTCACCACGACCAGGCCGACCGCCGGTATCCCCGAGTACCAGACCAGCGGAACCCAGTCCGCGATCGACCACAGCTCGGCGGCGACCACCTGATACAGGCCGATTCCGGCACACCCAATGCCGTCGGAAGGGCGGGCGAAGACCAGGTGCGCGTGCGTGAGCACCACGGCGACGCCCCACCATAACCACGATCTTGGCGACATGGCCCGACAAGATATCCCTATCCTGGAACGGTGTGGTGGGCAGGCTCGTTCGCGGCCGTCGCGGTGGTGGCGGGACTGTCCTTTTCCTGTACGGCCCGCGTCGTCCTCTGGTTCGTAGCCCTGGCCGGAGCGAGCGCGACAACCGTGACCCTGGCCGCCGGCGGCACCCCCGGCCAGGTCGCCGGAGTGGCCTTCCTGGCCGCCGGCCTCAGCGCCGCCGGCTGGGCACTCGGCAGGTCGGCACGGGTACGCGGAGCCAGGAGGCGCGCGTTCGCCGCGTACGCCTCGGGTGCGGCGGCGGTGCCCGGTCTGGCGGCCGAGGCCGAGCGGCACCGGCTGGCCGCCGACCTGCACGACACCGCCGCCCACCGGCTGACCGGCATCATGATCGGCGCCTCGTCCGCCCTGCATGTCCGGGATGGCCGGCTGACGGCTGAGGCGGGGGCGCATGCCGTACGGGAGGGGCGGCTGGTCGTCGCGGAACTGACCAGGCTGACCGAGCTCGACGCTCGCGCGGACCACGCGCGTCTGGCCGACCTGGACGCGCTCGTCGCCGGCTGGCCGGGGCGCGGGGTCGCCTACCGCAGGGACGCCGGGGACGTGCCGCCGCCGATCGCGGCGCTGGCGGTGCGGATCGTACGCGAGGCGCTGACCAACAGCCGGCGGCACGCCCCAGGCGTCCCGGTCGACGTGCTGGTCAGAGAGCATGGCGGGCGGCTGGTCGTCTCCGTCACCGACCAGGGACGAGGGGGCGCGGCCTTCGACGCGGGCAGCGGCTGCGGACTGGCGGTTCTGCGCTCGGAGGCCGCGGCCGCGGGCGGCTCCCTGGAGGCGGGCCCCACGGCGGTCCCTGCGGGGTGCGGCTGGCGGGTGCGTGCCGTGTTGCCGCTCGGTGACGGCGGGTCGCGGCGGGGGCGGTGGTGGAGCGAGCATGTCCGGAACTGGGCGCCGGTGGTCCTGGGCGTCGGGATTCCGGTGGGCGGGCTGCTGGTGCCCGATCCGGGCGACGTTCCGCTGCCGGCCAAGGAACTGGCGCTGCTCGTACCCCTGCTGATCCTGCACGCGCTCCCGCTGCGCTGGCACCTCGCGCGCCCGGTCCCCGCGCTCGCCGCGACCCTGTCCCTCTACCCGCTGATCGAGCTGGCGCGGGTCTCCGGCTGGCCGATCACCCCGGGCGGGGACCTCGTGCTGTGGTGCGGCTGGATCGAGTTGATCATGGTCTATGGCATCGGCGTCGCCCGCGGCCCGCGCGGCGTGCTCGCGCCGCTGGCCGTGGGCTCCACGGTGGGCGCCGCGCTGGCCTGGGGGCCGGGGATCGTCGGGAACCGGTTCGCCGCGTGGGCGGTGCTGAGCGCGTTCGTGCTGGTCCCGGTGGTGATCGCCTGGGCGGCCGGTGTGCTGCTC